>CAZAIR010000282.1:0-3955 GCA_964485225.1 uncultured Burkholderiaceae bacterium | reverse complement strand
GAGGCGTCAGCGCCTGTGGACTTCAACATCCACTACCACGTGGGCAAGGACACGGCGTTTGCGGCCAAGCAGGCGCAGGTCAGCATGGGCCGCGACACCTTGAAGGTCAAGGTAGCGCAGGACTACTGCTGGATGTGGACGAACAAGGGCGCCGCTCCCGTTGCGCTGAACGTCGAACTGCAGCGCTGAGAACCGCCCATCAAGCGCTGGGCCAGGGCGCTGAATCGTTGTGGGCGCACCTGTGGCGAGGACGAAAGGTCATGGATGCTCTGCCAAGCGCCCGAGCCCTAGGGCCACATCGTCGAGCAGCAACTGAATCGGCTCCAGCCCAACGTGCAGCCGCACCACCCACGCGCCCGCCAGGCCCAGGCCAACCGACCGGGTGGTGCTCAGGTCAGCGATGGCGATCAGGCTTTCGGTGCCACCCCAACTCGCGCCGATTTGGAAGTGGGCCATGCCGTCGAGCATGGCGGCCAGCGCGCCCACGTCCTGCCGCGTTGGTACGAAGCTGACGAGGCCGTTGCCGCGCCGGAAGTAGCGTTGAAAACGGCCGAATCCCGCGTCGTCGGGATCAGCCGGATTGAGCACTTGGGCCACGCCGATGGCTGGGGCGTTCTCACGCAGCCAACGCGACACTGCGATGCCCCGGCGCGCCTGTTCCGCCAGCCGCAGCTCCAGCGTGGCCAGGCCGCGGCTGACCAGATAGGCGTCGTCGGCCGAGACTCCGGCGCCCAACCCCGCGAACGAAGTCTTCAGGCGCCGGAACAAGTCCTCATCGCGTACGGTCACCGAGCCCATGCAGACATCGGAATGCCCGCCTGCGTACTTCGACAGCGCCGTGGACACGAGGTCCACGCCGTGCTCAAACAGGTTGGTATTGCCGAACCCCCAGGTGTTGTCGGCCAGCACATGTGCTCCGGCCGCATGGGCCTGTTCGCACACGGCGGCAATCTCCTGAATTTCCAGGCTGTACGAGCCCGGGGACTCCAGGATCACGAGCCGCGCGCGGTCGGACAACATCGGCCGTATGTCCGCCGCATCGGCGGCGAAGAAGTCCACGCGCATGCCCAGCCGGCGCAACGTGGAAACGGCGTGCTCGCGCGTCGGGCCATACACGCAATCGGCCATGAGCACCTGGTCGCCGGGTGCCAGCAGGGCCAACGTCGGATGCGTGATGGCCGCCAGACCGGAGGGCACCAGCAAAGCACGTGCGCCCCCCTCGATCTCGGCAACCTTGGCTTCCAGTTCACGTGTGGTCGGTGTGCCGTAAAGGCCGTATGAGAACCCGTCGAACAGCTGTGAACGGCGGGCCAGGAAGGAAGCCGTGTCGTCGAACACGACGGTTGAAGCCCGGTGAACGGCTACGTTGAGTGCCTTGAATCGGGGCGAGCCCGACCTGGACGAAGTGGGTTCGCTCATGATTCGGCGTGTTGCGCAGCGTCCTGCGCCAAGAGGGGAGTGAAGGTGGAGATGCGTGAGATCGAGATCTTCCGCGCGCTGATGCACGCCGGCAGTGCGGGCAAAGCGGCTGATCTGCTGGGCATTTCGCAGCCGGCGGTCAGCCAGTCGATCAAGAAGTTAGAGTCGGAGTCGGGCCTGCGCCTGTTTGAGCGTACGCGCGGGCGGCTCGTGCCGACACCCGAAGCGCAGGCCTTGCTGGTCGAGGTGGACCGGTACATCAGCGGTTTCGAGAATCTGAAACACCGGGTGCGCAGCCTGCGGGAGTACGGCTTGCAGCGCTTGAGCATTGCCGCTTTCCCTGCACTGGGCACGGGCTTCATGCCACGTGCCATCGCGGCCTTCGAACCGGCGCAGCGTGGCATCCGCATGTCGCTGCAGATCATGAGCTCGCGCGAGGTGCACCACCGCGTCACCAGCGGCCGGGTGGATTTCGGCCTGATGGCCGATGAACTCGACGTGGCCGGCCTCGAGAGTTCGGAGTTCATGAGCCTGCCGGGTGTCGTTGTGTTGCCGCCCGGGCATGCATTGGCACGGTTGCCTGTTGTGCAGCCCGACATGCTGGCCGGCCTGCCGTTCATCGCCTTGAACCCAGAGGACGCCACCCGGGCGCGACTGGAGAAGGCGCTGGCGCCGCTCAACGTCAGGCTCGACCCGTCGATCGAGACGCCGTTTGCCAGCTCGGTGTGCGAACTGGCGCTGCGCGGCGTTGGTGTGGGCATAGCCAATCCCATCGTGGCCTTGGACTATGTCTCGCGCGGTCTGGTGATCAAGCCGCTGACGATCGACGTCCAGTTCCGCAGCCTGCTGGTCTTCAGGGCCGGTGTACCGCTGTCGGAGAACGCCCGCGCTTTGCTGATGGTGATGCGCGTTGTCATGGAACGCGACCAAGCTGAACTGCGCAAGCTGCTGTCGCCGGCCCCGCCGCCCACGAAATCACGTGCACGCATCAGACCTTGACCAGGCGTTGTTGCCGGCTCAACCGAGGCAGCGGCTGAAGACACATGGGGCTTGCTCCAAGCTTGTGAACCCATCGGCCGGCCAGGTCGATGGTGCAGCCGAGTTTTGGTCGCAGGTGCCACGGCCGCAAGCCTTCTCGGCGACTTGCTCCATAACAGTGGCTTATCGCTGATTGAAGGCCGGCGCCCCTGAGAACTTGCTTGGGGCTGTCACATCAGTGCGGCTTATCGATCAATCACCCGCCACCGCTGGGCATGTGCTGGCACGCGGACTAGATTGCAGGGGTCAATCTGAACCAGGACATCCGATGAACCGAAGCCGCCTCTTGCGTTTGCTGCCGATGGGCCTGTTGTTGCTCGCGTCCTGGGCCCACGCTTTTCCCGAACGCCCGATCAAGCTCGTGGTGCCCTGGGCCACGGGCGGCAGTACCGACGCGTTGGCACGTGCCGTCGGCCAGCGCATGAGCGAAACGCTGGGGCAGGAAGTGTTGATCGAGAACCGGCCCGGTGCGGCCGGCACGGTGGGCATCGGCCAGATGGTGAAGGCACCGGCTGACGGCTACACGCTGGCGATCATCGAGCTGCCTCACGCCATCGCACCGGCCGTGCTGGCGAAGTTGCCGTATGACCTGGAGCGCGACTTCTCCCCGATCAGCCTGGTCGGCACGTCGGCGCTGGTGCTCTTCACCAACTCGGCAAAGCCGGCGCACGGCAATGTCGGTGGGCTTCTCGCCGAGGCGCGGGCCCAACCCGGCACGGTGGTGTTGGCGCACAGTGGCAACGGCTCGTTGAGCCATCTGGCGAGCGAGTTGATCCAGCAGCGGACAGGGGCGAAGTTCAATCTGGTGCCGTACCGCGGATCGGGCCCCGCACTCACGGACCTGGCGGGAGGCTTGGTGGCCGGCCACTTTGCCACGCTCGCCAGCGGCAGCGCGCTGCTCTCCGGCGGGCGCATCCGCGCGGTGGCCGTGGCTTCGGCGCAGCGGCTGCCCGTGCAGCCGCAGGTGCCGACGCTGGCGGAGCAGGACGTGAAGGACATGGTGCTCGAACAGTGGTGGGGCCTTGTGGCTCCCGCGGGTACCCCGCCCGCCGTCATCGAACGCCTGCGGCGCGAGCTGCACGCGGCGCTGGGCCACACCTCGGTGCGTGAGCGTTTGCGTCTGCTGGCGATCGAGAAACAGCCGACATCGGGTGAGGACTTCGCCCGCTTCATTCGCAGCGAAAGCGCCCGTTGGCAGAAGGTGGCGCGCGATGCGGGGCTGAAGCCTGAGTGAACGGCGAGGCGGCCTGGCGCTACCGAGCACCCTTGGCTGATGCGCGCCCGGGCCTCAGTCCAACGGTCCTGGCGTGGACCTTGGACTCCATGCCTGCGAGCACAACGCGCTCTTGCGAGAGTGACTCGATGATCGGGCAGTCCGGCCGCTCATCGCCGTGGCAGCTCTCGACCAGGTGCTCGAGCGTGGCCTTCATCGCGTGCAACTCCTTCAGCTTCGCTTCCAGCTCGTCGATGTGCGCCAAGGCCAGCGCGCGCACCTGCC
>CAZAIR010000281.1:0-3959 GCA_964485225.1 uncultured Burkholderiaceae bacterium | reverse complement strand
TCCATCAGCACCCAGCAACAGCTGGAAAGGCTGCACATCGCCCAGGCTTTGGCCTGCGTCGTGTACGGCGGCCACTCCTTGAGCAGCAGCTGCCAGCCACGTGGCGACATCAGGGCCGGCCGGCACCCGGTTACGGGCGAGCCACTCGTCCACGGTCAAGCCCGCGCTGCGACGGTAGGCGATGTAGCCGTAGCCATCGGCCAGTCCAATGTCCTCGACTTCGCCCAGGCTCGGGTGGCGCAGCCTGTTGGCGAGCTGAGCGGCAGCCACCCAGGCGCTCCCATCAGCAGGCTTGCTGCGCGGCATGAGCAGCAGGCGCTCGCTTTGGCTCGCGGGATCGAAGACCTGCCACAGCATGCAGCGCTCGCCCTTGCCCAGCAGGGCCCTGAGCTCGAAGGGTCCAAGGTGACGTACAGGTGGTGTGGCCATGATGCGGCGCTGATTAAACCCTCTGCAGCCCATTCAACCGATGGGGACAAGCGCGAGAAATGCCGCGCATGTTCATTGATTGAGGCTTGCCCACACCTTTTCGAGGCGTTTCACGCTGACCGGCTGTGGCGTGCGCAACTCTTGAGCGAACAAGCCAACCCGCAACTCTTCCAGCTGCCAGCGAAAGTCGTTGAGGCGTGGGTCGCGGGTCCCGCGAAGTTCCGCCACACGCCGCTGCCACCGCTGCTCCAGAGGCCTCAGCTCGGCCAACAGCTTGGCGTCGCGGGCGGCGTCTTGGCGCCACTTCTCCAGCCGCAACTGGATCGCCTTCAAGTAGCGGGGCAGGTGCTGCAGCTGCACCCAAGGCGTTTGCAGCACAAAGTGCTTGGGCATCAAGCGCGCCAATTGCGCTTGCACGTCATCAGCCAGCTCCTTGTTGGCGCGAGCATCCTTGAGCTTGCGCTGCGTGGCTTGGAAGTCCACGAGCACCGCAGCCACCAGCCGGGCCACCTCTTGGGCAATCAAGGTCAGACGGCCACGGCCCTCGGTCAGCCGGGTCTGAAAAGTGGTCGCATCAACGGGCAGCGGATCGGCCAGGAAAGCACGGTCCAAGGCCAGCGCTTGCACCTGGGCGCGCAACTCATCCAAGGTGCCCAATGGCAGGTAGGCCGCCCCCATCGTCAGCAGCTCTTGGGCCAGGGTTTTGTCAAGGTACTTGAGCGGCTCTTTCAAGGCCAACGCGAACAGGCGCACCAAACCCTTTCTGTGCTGGGTTTGGGCGACGTCGGGCTCATCGAACACCTCGATCTCCACGTGCATGCCCTTGTCGATCAAAGCCGGGAAGCCCACCAAGCTGGTGCCGCCTTTGCGAACCTCCAGCAACTCGGGCAGCTCACCAAAGGTCCAGTCGGTGTAGGCCTTGGCAGCGTCCTGAACTGGGGCAGCAGGCACTGGACTGGGGACCCGCTGCACAGCGCCCGCCGCTTTGGGCGAGGGCGCAACTGGGGCCGGTCCGGCCTTTAACTTGAGCGCCGCCAGCGCCTGGAAGCTACTGCGCGCCAGGCCGCCGAACTCGGCCTTGAGCGCCGCTAGGTTGCGCCCCATGCCCAGCATGCGACCGTGCTCGTCCACCACGCACAGGTTCATCAACAAGTGGGCCGGCAGCAGCTCTTGCTTGAAGTCGGCGCGGGTCAGCGGCAGCCCTGTGTGGGTTTTGACGGCGGCAGTCAGCCGGTCGATCAGGCTGCCGTCGCCAAACGGCGTGTTGGCCAGAAAGGTCTCAACGAAGGCTGGCACTGGCGCCAACCGTGCGCGCGGGCGCTGGGCCAGACTCTTCACCAAAGCCAACACCTTGGCCTCCAGCAAGCCGGGCACCAGCCACTCGCAGGCCGCCTCGTTCACCGGGTTCAGCGCAAACACCGGCACGGTGACGGTGAGGCCGTCCCGGGCGTCACCAGGCTGGTGCAGGTAATCGCAACGGCAGTCCACGCCCCCAAGGCGCAGCACTTTCGGGAAGGCGTCGCTGGTGATGCCCGCCGCCTCGTGGCGCATCAGCTCCTCGCGGCTGAAGTGCAGCAGCTTCGGGTTCTCTTTGAACGCTTGGCGGTACCACTTCTCCAGCGTGGCGGTGCTGCAAACCTCGGGCGGGATCTGCGCGTCGTAGAACGCGTGGATCAAGCTGTCGTCCACCAACACATCTTGCCGTCGGCTCTTGTGTTCGAGCTTCTGCACCTCGGCAATGCGCTTGGCGTTGTGGGCAATGAAGGGCAAAGCGGAATCGATCTCGCCACCCACCAGACCTTCGCGGATGAAGATCTCGCGTGCCGCCGGTGCGTCGATGCGGCCGAAGTTCACGCGCTTGCCTTGGTACAGCGTCAGGCCATACAGCGTGCCGCGCTCCAGCGCGATCACCTCGCCAGCCTTCTTCTCCCAGTGCGGCTCGCTCAAGCTGGTTTTCAGCAAATGCCCGCATTGGGCCAGCACCCATTGCGGGTCGATGTTGGCCAGGCCTCGGCCCCAAAGGCGCGTGGTTTCCACCAGCTCGGAAGCCACCACCCAGCGCCCAGGCTTCTTGCTCAGGTGCGCACCAGGCCAGGGCCAAAACTTGATGCCGCGCGCGCCCAGGTAAGCGCCTTGGTCAGGCTTGTCCTCGGTTTCGCTCTTGAGGCCGATGTTGCCCAGCAGCCCGGTCAGCAGCGCGCGGTGCAGCTGCTCGTAGGTGGGCTCACTGCCGTTCAGGCGCCATCCCTGCTCGGTCACCACGCTGTGCAGTTGCTGGTGCACATCGCGCCACTCGCGCACCCGGCGTACGTTGATGAAGTGGTCGCGCAGCAAAGCTTCGTGCTTGCGGTGACTGAGCTTGTGGCTGTCACCGTGCCCACCTTTGCTGCTGTCCAGCCACTTCCACAGCTTGAGCAAGCCACTGAACTCGCTGCGCTCGTCATCGAAGGGCTTGTGCTTGGCATCGGCCTGCTGCTGTTGGTCTTGCGGCCGGTCGCGCACGTCCTGGCTGGAGAGGCTGCTGGCGATCACCAGCATCTCGCTCAGGCAGTCTTGGTCACGGGCGGCCAGCAGCATGCGGCCCACCCGCGGGTCCAGCGGCAGGCGCGCCAGCTCTTTGCCGATGGGCGTGAGCTCGTTGGCGTCGTCCACCGCGCCCAACTCGGCCAGCAGCTGGTAGCCGTCGGCGATGGCTTTGGGCGGCGGCGCCTCCAAAAAAGGAAAGTCCTCGACCGCACCCAGCCGCAGGCTTTTCATGCGCAAGATCACGCCAGCCAAGCTGCTGCGAAGGATCTCAGGATCGGTGAAGCGTGGACGTTGGGCGTAGTCTTTTTCGTCGTACAGCCGCACGCAAATGCCGTTACTGACGCGGCCACAGCGGCCAGCGCGCTGGTTGGCCGCTGCCTGGCTGACCGGCTCGATCTGCAGCTGCTCGACCTTGGTGCGGTAGCTGTAGCGCTTCACGCGGGCCGTGCCTGCATCCACCACGTAGCGGATGCCCGGCACCGTGAGCGAGGTCTCGGCCACGTTGGTGGCCAGCACGATGCGCGGCGCGCCGTGCGGCTCGAAGACGCGGTCCTGCTCCTGCTGCGACAGCCGCGCGAACAGCGGCAGGATCTCCACGCCGGGCGGGTGATGCTTGCGCAGGTGCTCGGCCGCTTCGCGGATCTCGCGCTCGCCGGGCAGGAAGACGAGCACGTCGCCGCTGCCCTCGCGCCAGAGTTCGTCGACCGCCTCGCCGATGGCGTCGTTGAGGTCGAACTCGCGGCTCTCCTCGAACGGCTTCCAGCGTTGTTCGACCGGAAAGAGCCGCCCCGAGACCTGGATCACCGGCGCCGGGCCGTGGCGGCTGGCGAAGTGCTGCGCGAAGCGATCGGCGTCGATGGTGGCCGACGTGACGACCACCTTCAGGTCGGGCCGGCGCGGCAGGATCTGGCGCAGGTAGCCGAGCAGGAAGTCGATGTTGAGGCTGCGCTCGTGCGCCTCGTCGATGATGATGGTGTCGTAGGCCTTGAGCAGCGGGTCGGTCT
>CAZAIR010000280.1:0-3977 GCA_964485225.1 uncultured Burkholderiaceae bacterium | reverse complement strand
CGGTGCTCGAACACCATGCGCACGGCGCGTTCGCGCACCTCGGGTGAAAACTTCGGTGACTTCCTCATGGCTCCATTCTCTAGAGTTGGAGCCTCCTCGAAACCCGGGGCGGTTCACTGCGACTATTTGTGAAGTCGCACGGTAGTGGCGGCGCTGTGAAATTGTTCATTACACGCCGATGGAAATTTGACCTGCGCGCCGCCATCACGCTACAGCTGGAGCTTCAGCGCGCAGGCGTTGCGTGTGAACTGGTCATGCCGTCGAATTTCAAGCTTCTGGAGCGGGGCCTAGCAGCTTGTCGAATGGTGATCAGTGAAAATCTGCATGGCCTCGTATTGGCCGCGCGGAACCTTGTGCCCGTGATTGCCGTGAACGACTACCGAGTTGGTAGCCCGAATTTCAAGAAATTCAATGCTTTTTTGGCGCAGTCAAGTTCTGAGGATTTATTCTTCAATTCCCAGACCCCGGCGGAAAAAATCGCGGAAACGCTGGCGGGCCTTCGTTCCGGCAGCGAGGTCAAACAGCAGGATTTTCGGGCGCTGCGCGAACGTGTTGGGCAGCAGTATGCAGCGGCGTTGGGTGGCCTTGTGATACCGGTCTAGTGGGCTTGGGTAGTATGTCCAGGGTGACGGGCCCTGATTCAATGCAGCGAATGATTACTTGGATGCCGGCGAGTGCGTTGGCTTGATTGCCTGCAACGGCGCCGGCAAAAGGGCTCTGCTGTTGGTGGGGCTGGACGTGATCGGTGGGCACCTGACCGAGATCAACGTCACCAGCCCGACTTGCTTTCAGGAGATCAGCGCGCAAGCCGGGCTGGACGTGGCGGCGCAGTTCATCGACGCGCTTGAGCGTCGCTTGGGTTGAGCCCCGGGCTCAGAGCAGCGATGCCTGCTCCGGCCCGCTGCGCAGCAGGGCATCCGTCCGCTGGGCGTCGGTCAGGTCGAACACCTCGGCCGACGGCGGACGCACCAGGGCGCGGGCTTCGGCCTCGGTGCCGGCCAGCCAAGTGCCCCAATCGGCCGGGTCCACATGGGCCACGGCGCGTTTGTCTTGGGCGTCGGCCGGGGCTTGGGGGTCGGGCTTGTGCAGGCGGCCCAGCAGCGGGTGGCCGTCGCAATTGCAGGTCAGCAAGGTGAAGTTGGGCACGATCTCGCCGGTGGCGGGGTCGGTCCAGTGCGCATAAAGGCCGGCCAAGGCCCAAGGCAGGCCGTCGGCACGGCGCAGCTGCCACCAGATGTTGCGGCCGGTCTCCCAGTTCGGTTCTTGGTACCAAGCTGCGGGTATCAAGCAGCGCTGGCCGTTGGCCCAGGCCTGGGCGTAGGTGCGACGCTCGGCAACGCTCTCGATACGGGCGTTGTTGGTCAGGATGGCCCGCGAGGCCGGCCGGGCGCTGCGGCTGCCCGGGGCAATCAAGCCCCATTGCCCGCGCTCGCACACCAGGCCCTGGCCGGGCGCGCCGGCGCGCACGAACACCCCGAGCTGGAACGGCCCCACCGTGCCAGCCGTGTAGCCGGCCGGGGCCACGGTGTGGAAGTGGGTTTGCAGGTCAGCCTTGGGGCTCAGGTGGTAGAGGTTGCACATGGGCTGGCACGGGCGGTGGCCTGTGATTGCATCATGCGGCCGTTGCCGGCAGCACCCAGGGACAATGCGCCGCTATGGCTTTGCTTTCCCTCTCCCAAGCCCACCTGGCCTATGGCCACTGGCCCCTGCTCGATGCAGCAGACATGTCCCTGGAGGCTGGCGAACGCGTTGGCCTGATCGGCCGCAACGGCACCGGCAAAAGCAGCCTGCTGAAGGTGCTGGCCGGGCTTGAAAAGCTCGATGACGGGCTGCTGCAGCGCGAGAAGGGCGTGCGCATCGTTTACGTGCCGCAGGAACCCGAGTTCGCGACCGATGCCACTGTGTTCGATGCCGTGGCTGAAGGCGTGGCCGAGGCCCGCGCCGTGCGCGAGCGCTACGAGGCGCACGACCCTGAGGACGACCTCGACGCCCTGCAAACCCGCCTGGAACAGCTCGACGGCTGGACCTGGGAGCAGCGCGTGGACGAAGCCCTGCAGCGCCTGAGCCTGGACGGCAGCCGGCTGGTGAGCGAGCTCAGCGGCGGCTACAAAAAGCGCGTGGCGCTGGCGCGCGCGTTGGTGGCCAAGCCCGATGTGCTGCTGCTCGACGAGCCCACCAACCACCTGGACCTGGACGCCATCCTGTGGCTGGAGGAGCTGCTGCGCGGCTTCTCGGGCAGCCTGCTGGTGATCACGCACGACCGCGCTTTCCTCGACGCCGTGTGCACCCGCATCATTGAACTGGACCGCGGCCAGCTGCGCGGCTACCCCGGCAACTTCGCCGCCTTTGAAGCCGCCAAGCAGCGCGAGCTGGCCAACGAAGCGCTGGCTAACGCCCGCGCCGACAAGGTGCTGGCTCAGGAGGAGGTGTGGATCCGCAAAGGCGTGGAGGCGCGCCGCACGCGCTCGGTCGCGCGCATTGCGCGCTTGATGAAGCTGCGCGAAGACCATGCCCAGCGCCGCAACGTGCAGGGCAAGGCCCAGCTGCAAGTGGAGGTGGGCGAGCGCAGCGGCAAGCTGGTGGCCGATCTAGAGAATGTGCGCAAAGCCTTTGGCGACCGCGTCATCGTGGACGGCCTCACCGCCACCTTCCTGCGGGGCGACAAGGTGGGGCTGATCGGCCCCAACGGCGCTGGCAAAACCACGTTGCTCAAGCTCATCTTGGGCGAGCTGACCCCCGACGGTGGCCGTCTGCAAACCGGCACCCGACTGACCGTGGCGCACTTCGACCAAATGCGCGCCGGCCTGGATCTGGACGCCACGCTGGCCGACACCATCAGCCCGGGCTCCGAATTCGTGGAGGTGGGCGGCCAGCGCCAGCACGTCAACAGCTACATGGTGAACTTCCTGTTCAGCCCCGCACGCGCCAACAGCCCTGTGCGCACGCTGAGCGGTGGCGAACGCAACCGCTTGCTGCTGGCCCGCTTGTTCGCCCGCCCAGCCAACGTGCTGGTGCTGGACGAACCCACCAATGACCTCGACATCGAGACGCTCGACCTGTTGGAGGAGATGCTGATCGACTACCCCGGCACGGTGTTCTTGGTCAGCCACGACCGCCGTTTCTTGGACCGTGTGGTGACCAGCACGCTGGTGCACGAAGGCCCGGGCCGCTGGCGCGAGTTCGAGGGCAGCGTGCAGGACTGGCTGACCCAGGCCGCCCGCACTGCCGCCGCCAAACCCAAGGCCGCACCGCCTGCACCGGCGCCAGCGCCTGCACCCGTGGCCGCCGCCCCAACGGCAAGCGCGCCCAAGCGCAAGCTCAGCTACAAGGAACAGCGGGAGCTGGACGCCCTACCCGGGCAGATCGAAGCACTGGAAGCCGAGCAAGCCCAGCTGGCCGCGCAGATGGCCGATGGCTCGCTCTACACCCAGGGCGCCGAGCGCATTGCGGCCGCCACCCAGCGCGCCGCGCAGCTGGACGACGAGCTGTTGGCGCTGATGGCGCGCTGGACAGCGCTGAGCGACTAAGCCCCGCGCTGTCCAGCCCTGCCGACTTCAAGCCCCGGCGGTGGCGGGCTTGGCGGCCTTCTTGACGGCGGCTTTGGGCGTCACCGCTTTGGCGGCGATCTTTTTCACCGCTGGCATGGGCTTGGCAGGTGCTTTGGCAGCTGCTTTGCTGGGGGCCTTGGTGGCGGCTTTGGCGGTTGTCTTCGCCGCCGTTTCCGGCGTCGCTTTCTTGGTCGTGCCGGTCTTTTTGGCCGGCTTGGCGTCCTCTACCGCAGCAGCCGACGCAGCACCCTTCCAGGTCTTGCGCGCGGCGCGTGCCAGTTCCACCACTTTCGCGATGTCCTTGTCGGTGTACACGCCCTTCACGCCCGAAATGGCCGACAGCTTCATGCCGTGCTTGAGGCCCAGCTTGTAGATCTCCTTGACCTTCTCCCACTCGGTGTCGCGGCCGATGGTGAAGACCTCGAAGCG
>CAZAIR010000279.1:0-3978 GCA_964485225.1 uncultured Burkholderiaceae bacterium | reverse complement strand
CTGCCATCGGCTGGGTAGGGGCCCGCGGTTTCCTCGGGGATGGCGACGCAGCTGCCACTGCCGCCACCGCTGCTGTCGGTGGTGCTCGGGCTGGCATCGGCAGCGCCGCCGCCGCAACCTGCCACGCTCAGACCTGTGCCGGCTGCCAGTCCGAGCCAACGCCGGCGGTTAATCCGCTGCTTCTCAATGACGATCAGGTCGGCCAGCAGGCCGGCATCGTGCGCAGGGCTGGCGGTGTCAGGGTGAGGCATGTTGGGCTCCATGGCGCTAGGGATGGCGCCATTGAAGCCAGCCCACGTGTCGGGCGCTTGCTCACTTTGTGTCGGGGCTGACACAAAGGCGCCCAGCGCTGCCGTCGCCGCGCCCTACTTCGCCTTCAACACCTGCAACTCCGTCACTGCCGGCGCCGCATTGCCCCAGCTGCGCCGCACGTGCGTGGCCACGGCCGCAAGTTCGGCGTCGGTCAGCACATGGCCGAAGGGCGGCATGCCGAAGGGGCGGGGGTTGGCCGCCGTGTTGGGGGCGAAGCCGCCTTGGCGGATGGCTTGCAGCACGTTGTGCGGGGCCAGCAGGTTGACGCTGCGGTTGCCGGCCAGCGGCGGGTAGAGGCCTTGGCCGTCGCCCTGCTCGCCGTGGCAGCTGGCGCAGTGCTGGGTGTAGAGGGCAGCGCCCAGCTGCAGGCGTTCGGGCGTGGGGGCGTCTTTGGCTCTCGCTTGCACTTCAGCGTGGTCGATGGGCTCTGGCTGGGTGCCGAGGTAGCGGGCCATGGCTTGCAGGTCGGCGTCCGTCAGGTGCTGGGTGCTGTGCAGCACCACCTCGGCCATGGGGCCGAGGGCAGCGCCGCGTGGGCTTTGGCCGGTGCGCAGCAGCTGCACGAGGTCGGCGGCTTCTTGCCGGCCGCCCAGGCCGGGGGCGTGCCAGCCTTGGGCGGGCATGAGCCCGCCGTCGAGGCTGGGGGTGCTGAGGGTGGCGCCCATGGCGTTGCGCGGGGCGTGGCAGCTGGCGCAGTGGCCCAGGCCTTGCACGAGGTAGGCGCCGCGGTTCCACACGGCGTCTTGGGTGCTGTCGGGCACAAAGGGCTCGGGCTTGAAGAACAGCGCGCGCCACACGGCCAGGGCCCAGGCTTGGTTGGTGGGCCAGCGCAGGTCGTGCGGCAGGTTGGCCTGGCGCGCAGGGGGCAGGCTTTGCAGGTAGCTGTAGAGGGCGTCGCTGTCGGCCCGCGTCACGCGCGTGAAGGCGGGGTACGGGAAGGCGGGGTAGAGCAGCCGGCCGTCTTTGCTGCGGCCGTGGTGCAGGGCTTGCCAGAAGTCGTCGGCGCTCCAGGTGCCCAGGCCGGTGCTGGGATCGGGCGTGAGGTTGCCGGCGTAGACCACGCCAAACGGCGTTTCGATGCCGCGGCCGCCGGCATACGGCGTGCCACCGCGCGTGGTGTGGCAGGCCATGCAGTTGCCAGCGCGGGCGAGGTAGGCGCCGCGCTCGATGCGGTCGGCGGCGAAGCCGGCCATGGGCGACGCGGGCGGCTGCGGCTGTAGGCGATTGGCCCAGGCCACCCAGGCGGCGAACACGGTCACGGCCAGCAGCAGCACGGCGAGCGCCGCGCGGGCTGTGAAAGCAATGCGGGGCTTCATCGCAGCATGCCGCACGCGATGGGCAGCGCGGAGCCTTCTGGGTCGGGCTTCAGGCCCGAAGGGGTTTGACCGGCCAGCCATTGGCTGACGGCTTCGACGTCCTCCGCGCGCAGGGCTTTGGCCACTTGGGCCATGCAATCGGGCGGCAGCGCGTGGCGGGTGCCGTTGCGCCACGAGGCGAGCTGGGCCATCAGGTAATCGGGCGGCAGGCCCAGCAGCGCGGGCACACCGGGCAGGCGGCCACCCAGCTGCGCGCCGTGGCAGGCGGCGCAGGCGGGCAGCTGAAGGGCGGGGTCGCCGCGCAGGGCGAGTTGCTCACCGCGCTGGGCTTGTTGGGGCGTGAGGCGACGCGGCGGGGGCGCGGGGTACGGCAGGTCCAGCGCGGCGAAGTGCGCGGCAATCTCGCGCAGGTAAGCGTCGGTCAGCGGGGCCATGAGGTCGGCCATGGCGGCGTTGCGGCGGCGGCCGTCGCGGAAGGCGAGCAGCTGGGCGTAGAGGTAGGCCTCGGGCTTGCCCGCAATGCGGGGGAAGTAGCCATCGGCCGTGGCGCGGCCTTGTGCGCCGTGGCAGGCGGTGCAGGCCTGCATGCGCTGGGCCATGGTGTCGGCAGGGCGGGCGATGGTGGCGGGCGCTTGCGCGGCGGCGGTGCCCACGCACAGCGCAACCCAAACAGCGCGCAGCAGCATGCGAAGGGCGCTCAAAACTCGCTCATCCGTTGCAAGCGCAGCACCCAGCTGGCCTCGCCTTTGTGCAGCTTGTATTGCAGCTGGCGCACGCCGCCAGTGGGCTGGGCGTTGGTGTCGTTGGGCAGGTAGATCGGCATGCGGCGCACCAGCGAGCCCTCGACCACCGCGAAGTCGTCGTGCCCTTGGTAGCCGCGCGTGGCGCCAGCTTGGGTGTCGAGGGCGGGCAAGGCGATGTCGCTGAGCGATTTGCGCGCGTTGGCCGACACGGCCACCAAGCTGGCGTGGCTGCCGGAGCCGGCCGACTGCACGACCACGTACAGCTCGGGCGAGCCGTCGGCGTTGAGGTCGGCCACCTCGGCGCTGACCACCTGGCCGTCGACCTCGCGCACCACGGGGGTGTTGTCCAGCTTCAAGCCGCTGGGGGTGATGCGCACCTGGCCCACCGAGCTGTCGTTGGCGGCCTGCACGCGGAAGGTGATGCCTTGCAGCGTGAGCGTGCGATCGAACGGGCCGCTGGCCACGGGCGCGCGGGGCGGCAGGCGGGTGGGGGCCGGTGTGGCGCCTTGCAGCCAGCGCACGCTGAGGCGGGCATCGGGCAGCTCGAACACCTGGCCGCCGGCATCCACCCGGCGGCGCACGGGGCGTTTGGCTTCGTCGGTGTAGCGGCCGGCAGCGGCAGCGGGGCTGAAGTCGTGGCGCACGCCGTCGGCCCGGGTGACGCCAATGAAGCCTTGGCGCTGCGAGAACTGGCAGGGCAGGTCCAACCGGGGCGCGCTGGCGGCCTTGGGCGTGAGCTCGCAACGGGCCGGGGCGGTGTCGGCCCAAGCGGCGCTGGCCAAGGCCAGGCTCAACAGCGGGGCAGCAAAACGGGGGGCAGCTTGCAACATGGGGGCTCCGGCGCGTGGGGGTGAGCGATGCCGGCCAGTATGGCGCGGCGGCTCACCGGCTCAGGCGGCCAACGGGTGCACCGACACCCTGTCGAAGCGCTGCGTGCTGGGCTGGTGATCCCAGCGTTCCACCTGCCAGTGCGGTGTGGCGCCGGGCTGCGCCGCCATGCGGATCAGGTTCACCGAGTTGCCGGCCTCGGGCCGCACGCGGTGGCTCAAGGCCGTGCCGGCTTGCACCACCCACAAAGGCGGCTGTGGGGCTGCGGTGGCTTGAACCACGTAGGGCAGATGGATGTGCCCACCCAGCACGGCATGCACGCCGGCGGCGGCCCAGCGCTGCAGCGCAGCGGCGTGGCCGTGCAGCAGGTTGCGGGCTTCGTCGGGGCGCGTGACGGCCAAGGGTTGGTGCACCAGCACCAGGCGCAACTGATGCGGCTTGTCGCGCGCGGCTTGGGCTGCGCGCTGGGCCACGCGCTCGATCTGCGCGGCACTCAGCTCGCCGTCCACATGCCGCCAGGGGCGCGTGGTGTTCAGGCCCAGCACCAGCACGGCGTCGTTCTCGAACGTGGGCTCCAGCTCGGGGCCGAAGGCGCGCACAAAGCCGGCATACGGCCGCAGCAGGCGCGCCGGCAGGTTGAACAGCGGGATGTCGTGGTTGCCGGGCACGGCCAGCCACGCGGGCACCTGCAGGCGGTCGGCGAAGGCGCGCGCCGCGGCGAACTGCGCGCGGGTGGCGCGCTGGGTGATGTCGCCGGTGAGCAGCAGCACATCGGGCCG
>CAZAIR010000278.1:0-3988 GCA_964485225.1 uncultured Burkholderiaceae bacterium | reverse complement strand
GCATCGAGCCCATCAGCACGCGGTTGCGCAGGGTGGTGAAGCCGAGGTCGAGCGGGGCAAGCAGGTGGGGGTAGGCGTGGCTCACGGCAGTGGGGGGCGCTGAGGCGGTGGCAGTGGGGGGCCGATGGTAGTCAGCGTCGGCGGGCTGTAGCGCCTTCACACGACGTCTAGGCAGCACGCTCGGAATGGCGAAACGGTGGTGTCAGGCGCTCAGGGTTTTTGCTAGTCTGGCGGCCTCTTCACCTTTGCGGAGCGCGTGTCATGACCGGTTTGTTGTTCACCTCGCGTCCTCGGGCCTCATGGCGGGCTGGCATCGCCGGGCTGTTGCTGGCGGCGCTGCCTGCCCTCAGCGCTGCGCAAGCCCAGCCGGTGGTGCAGGGCGCTGGCGCCACCTTCCCCAGCAAGGTGTACCAGCGCTGGGCGCAGAGTTACGAGGCCAGCCAGCGCGTGAAGGTGGCCTACAAGGCCACGGGTTCGGGTGACGGTGTGAAGCAAATCACCGCGCGGGCGGTGGCCTTTGGCGGCACCGATTCGCCGCTCAGCCCCGAGGACTTGGCCAAGCACAAGCTGGTGCAGATCCCCACCCTGGTGGGCGGCGTGGTGCCGGTGGTGCGCCTGCCCGGCGTGGGCAACAACCAGTTGGTGTTGTCGGGCGAGGTGCTGGCCGACTTGTTCGCCGGCAAGGTGGCGCGTTGGAACGACCCGCGCTTGGCCGCCCTGAACCCGGGCCTGACGCTGCCCAACCTGCCCGTCAAGCGCGTGGTGCGCGCTGACCGATCGGGCACCACCGATGGCTTCACCAAGTACCTGGCCTTGGTCAGCCCCAGCTTCAAGGCCGAGGTGGGGGCGGGCCAGTTGCCCAAGTGGCCGGGTGAGCCGGTCACCGGTGAGGGCAACGACGGCGTGTCCAAAGCCTTCAGCGCCACCGAGGGTGCCATCGCTTACGTCAGCTTCGACCGTGCGACGCAAGACAAGCTGCCCATGGTGCGCTTGCGCAATGTGGATGGCTTGGCCGTGGCGGCCAGCGAGACGGCGTTTCGTGCCGCCATCCGGCAAAGCGATGTGCACCTGAAGGGTGATGACATGGCGACTTTGCTCAACCGCCCGGGTGCCGAGAGCTGGCCCATCACCTTGACCAGCTTCGTGCTGTTCGACGCCGAGCCAGCCAAGGCCAGCGACGTGGATCCCGCGCTGCGCTTCTTCTACTGGTCGTTCCAGCGCGGTGACGAGCTGCTCAAGGGCACTGGCTTTGCGCCTTTGCCCTCGCCCGTGCAGGCCAAGCTGGCCGCGCGCTTTTTGTTGGTCAAGCCCAAGGATGGCGGCGCGCTGAGCTACTACAAACAGTAAGCCGCCGCGTTTGGGGCCTATGGTTGGGGGCATGCAAGCCCCCCAACCCCCGGGCGCCACGCCCATCGCCCTGGGCTGGCTGGCCCCTGCCGCCTTCATCTTCATTTGGTCCAGCGGCTACATCGCTGCCAAAGCTGCCGCGCCGTACGCCGATCCGCTCACCTTCCTGAGCCTGCGTTATGCGCTGGTGGTGCTGCTGATGGGCGCCTTGGCCCTGGTCGCCCGCGCCCAGTGGCCCAGCCCTCGCGATGCGCTGCTGCTGGCCCTCACTGGGCTGGGCATCCAGGCCATCTACCTGGGCGGGGTGTGGATGGCGATCCGCTGGGGCCTCAGCGCCGGCGCGGTGGCGCTGATCGTCAACCTGCAGCCGGTGCTGGTGGCCTTGGCCGCGCCTTGGTTGGGGGAGCGCTTGAGCCGCCGACAGATGTTGGGCGTGGCCCTGGGCTTCGGTGGCGTGGTGCTGGTGGTGGCGCACAAGGTGGGCGCTGGGGTGAGCTTGGGCCTGCCCTTGGCCCTGTCGGTGCTGGCCTTGCTGGGCATCAGCGCCGGCACCTTGGTGCAAAAGCGCTACGTGCCGCAGTTCGATCTGCGCAGCGGGCAGGTGATCCAGTTCAGCGCGTCGTTGCTGGCCACCTTGCCCTTCGCGTGGTGGCTGGAGCCCATGCGCATCACCTGGAACGCATCGACCGTGGGGGCCATGGCGTGGTCGGTCCTGGTGCTGACGGCCACCGGCATCAGCCTGATGTTCTGGATGCTGCGCCACGGTCGTGCCACGGCGGTGACCACTACCATGTACCTGGTGCCCTCGGTGACCGCTCTGATGGCCTGGGCGTTGTTCGATGAACGCTTGGGCGCACTGGCTGTGGCCGGCATGTTGGTGAGCTTGGGCGGTGTTTATTTGGTGGTGAAGCCGGCACACTCACGCCCATGAAAGCCGCCTCGCCCTCGTCTTTGCACCGCCGCCAACTGCTGGCTTGCGCTGCCTTGCCTGTTCTGCCTGCCACCGTGGCCGCCACCCCACCCCCGCCGGTGCCGGCGGCGGCCCGGGCCTCAGACCCTACCGGGGAGTGGCCTGATGAAGTGTTGACCGTGGGCAGCGCCAAGCGCCGCTACCGCTTGCTGGTGCCGCGCGGCCTGCGCCTGAGCCCCTCGTTCCCGCTGGTGATCGCCTTGCATGGCATGGGCAAGGATTCGAAGGACGTGTTCGCCCGCTTCACCGGCTTGAGCGACAGTGCTGAGCGCAACGATTTCGCGATTGCCTACTTGCAGGCCGAGCGCGCCGGCTGGGGCCAGCAGGGCGCGCCCTTCAGGGCCGACCTGGATGCTTTGGATGCGCTGCTCAGCACCCTGCAACAGCGCTTGCCTTTGGCACCCGGGCGCGTGCACTTGCTGGGCTTCAGCAGCGGGGCACGCTTGGCGCTGCGCGCTGCGGCGGAGCGACCGGGTCGCTACGCTTCGCTGGTGGTGCACTCGCCCTTGCCGGGCCCCGCTCTCACGGGCCGCATGCCGCCGCAGCTGTGGATCCATGGCGAGCGCGACCTGTTGGTGCCCTTGGCCGGTGTGCGCGCCGCCGTCAATGCGGCCAACGCCGCGCGCCAGCGCGTGCAACTGGTCACCGTGCCCGACCTCGGCCATCAATGGGCGTCGGGCCGAGACATGACCCAACGCATCTGGGGCTTCCAGATGCTGCAGACCGCCAACGTGCGCTGAGCAGGTCTTTTTCGCCTCCGCCCGGGCTGTTGCGGGGGCCTCATGCATAGTGGCTTGCATGCACGCTGACATGCCCCTCATCGCCACACTCGCTGCCGCCTTCGGCCTGGCTTTGGTGCTGGGTTTGGTGGCTGTGAAGCTGCGCCTGCCGGCTTTGGTGGGTTACTTGCTGGCGGGCGTCATGATCGGCCCGCACACGCCGGGCTTTGTGGCCGATGTGGCCTTGGCCCAGCAGCTGGCCGAGGTGGGCGTGATGCTGCTCATGTTCGGTGTGGGCCTGCACTTTTCGCTGGCGGACCTGCTGGCCGTGCGCCGCGTGGCTTTGCCCGGTGCCCTGGTGCAAATGGGCGCTGCCACCGCCATGGGGGCGGGCTTGGCCCTGGCTTGGGGCTGGGGCTTGGCTGGGGCGCTGGTGTTTGGCTTGGCGCTGTCGGTGGCCAGCACGGTGGTGTTGCTGCGCGCTTTGGAAAGCCGCGAGCTGCTGCACAGCGGCAACGGCCGCATCGCGGTGGGCTGGCTGGTGGTGGAAGACCTCGCCATGGTGCTGGCGCTGGTGATGCTGCCGGTGCTGGCGCAGCGCGAGGTGGGCACGGCGCAGCTGATCGAGTCGATGCTCACCACCTTGCTGGCGGTATCGGCTTTTGTGGCGGTGATGCTGGTGGCCGGCCGCCGGCTGCTGCCCTGGCTGTTGTGGCAAGTGAACCGCACGGGCTCGCGCGAACTGTTCACCTTGTCCACCGTGGCGGCCGCCATCGGCCTGGCGGTAGGCGCAGCGTCCCTGTTCGGGGTCAGCGTGGCGCTGGGCGCTTTTTTTGCCGGCCTGGTGCTGCGCGAATCCAGCTTCAGCGAGCGTGCGGCCCACGAGTCCCTGCCGCTGCGCGATGCCTTTGCGGTGCTGTTCTTCGTGGCCGTGGGCATGCTGTTCGACCCC
>CAZAIR010000277.1:0-4050 GCA_964485225.1 uncultured Burkholderiaceae bacterium | reverse complement strand
GGTGCGCGCGCCGATGGTGGGGCCCAGGGTGTCAAGCAAGCCGGGCACGGCGCTGGCCCCCAGCTGGGTGCGCTGCGCAAAGCGGCCGGCCAGGTCGGCACGGCGGGCCAGGGCTTCGGGGTCCAGCCAGGCCGCGCGGGTGGGCTTGGGGCCATCGGGCGTGGGCCAGGCAAACGGCGCTTGACCCAGTGCGCGCAGCCCTTGCAGCACGGGCTCGACCAGCTCGGGGCTGCCACTTTGCCCGCTGGCGCGCAGCAGGCTGACGACAAAGCGCTGCGGCGTTTTGAACTTGGCGCCCACGGCCTGTGGCGCGGTGAAGGCGGGGTGGGTGAACAGCGCTTCCAGCGTGCTGCGCACATCGCCATCGCTGCGCGTGAAGGCAGCGGCCACGTGCTGCACCAGGGCGGCGCCGGGCTCGTCGCTCACGAAGTGGCGCGCCAGCTTGAAGGCGATGTGCCGCGCGGTGCTGGAGTGGCGGGCCAGTTGGTCCAGCGCCCACTCGCCCTGTTGCTGGCCGCGGCCTGGCACGCGCTGCCCGAGCCAGGTTTTGGCGCCGTCGTCGTGGCGGCGGGGGTCGAAGGCGAACAGCGCATCGCCGTCGCCCACGCGGTTGCGGCGGCCGCCGCGGCCGACGTTCAAGGTCCAGCCGGTGAACACGCGCGCCAGCTCGGTCACGTCGGCCTGGGTGTAGCCGCCGTCCACGCCCAAGGTGTGCAGTTCCATCAGCTCGCGGGCGTAGTTCTCGTTCAGTCCGCCGGCACCTCCGCCGGGTGTGCGCACGTTGGCGCCGGCTTTGCTGCTGAGCCAGTTATCGAGGTAGAACAGCATCGCCGGGTGCTGCGCCGTGGCGCCCAGCAGATCGCGGAAGCGGCCCATGGCATTGGGGGCGATGGCGCGGTACAGGTAGTCGCCCACCATCACGCGACAAAAGCCTTTGCCGATGAAAACGTTGAAGTGGTGGAACCAGAAATCGGTCATCACCGCGTGCAGTTGGCGCGGGCTGTCCAGCGCCGGCAGCAGCCAGGTTTGCACGGCCTGGGCCATGGCTTCGCGCACCTGCTCGCGGCGTTCGGTGTTGCCTTCGCTGGGGTCGCGGCGCTGGCTTTCGCGGTAGGCGATCACGGCCTCGCGCAGCGGCGCGCTGTACAGGGCGGCCAAGCGCGCGTCCAGCTCGGGCTGCGGTAGGCGTTCGGGCTTCAACTGTTCGGCCACATAGGCCTGCCAGCCCATGGCTTGCACGCGGGCCAGATCGCCCGGGCGCGGGCCCCAAGCCAGGCGGTTGAGGACATGGGCGGCCAGGGCATCCGGCGGCACCGTGGCGGCGCGAGCGACTTGCGCCAAGGGCAGCGCACAGGCGGCGCTGAGCAGGGTTCTGCGGCAGAGGTTCATGCGGTGCGCCAAGCGTCTTGAGGGCCGAGGCCGGCCGGGGTTTGGGCCAGGCGCTGGCGCGCGGCGCCATCGTCCAGCAGGTGGGCACGCCACCAATCGGTGCTGGCGCTGCGGATCAGGGCATGGTGCCGCTCGGCTTGGCCCACGGCCGGCTCGGGGCGCGGGCGGTGCGCGCGCTGACCGGTGGCGTTGCCCGAGAAGGTGGCGTGGTCGGCACCGTCCAGCCACAGCTCGGCTTTGGCGCCGGGCGGCAGGGCGTCGAACACCTGCCGGCGGTAATCACCCCGGCTGGCGCGCTCGCTGCCCTCGGCCGCGAACGGGTCGGTGTCGAACGAGCCGGTGAGGCACAGCACCGGGCGGGCCATGCCGCCAAAGCCCGGCGCCCCACCCCGGGCTGGCGGCGAGGGGCTGAAAGCCGCGAAGGCGCGCGGGCGCGAGTCGGCCAAGGGCGCTGGGCCTGCACGGCCATAGCTTTGCCCGGCCACCGCCATCGTGGTGTGCGCGCCGAAGCTGTGCCCAGCCATGCCGACGGCGCCGAGTTGCAGTCGCGCCAGCAACAACTCGCCCGCAGCCTGGCGGCGGGCCAGCTCATCCAGCACGAAGCGCACGTCCAGCGCGCGGGCCTCCAATTGGTTGGCATTGGCGGCTTTTTGCAAACCACGCGGACCGCTTTGGCGCAGCGTCTCGGTGTCGCTGCCCGGGTGCTGCAAGTGCAGGGTGGCGATGCCGGCCTCGGCCCAGGCCTGCGCCCAAGCGCGGCCGGCGGCCACATTGCCGCCCAGCCCATGGCTGAACAGCACCAGCGGCACCGGACCGCTGCCCGTGGGCAGGCGCAAACGCAGGGGCATCTCCCTCTGCCGGCTGGGGTCGGTCCAGCGCAAATCGGTGGTGCCGGCCTCGGCTTCGTCGGGTGCGGGGCGGCGGCTGCGCAAGCGCTCGCGCAGCAGGCCCTCGGCGTGGGCGGTGGGGGCCAGTGGCGTGGTCAACACGGCCGCCAGGCCAGTGAGCAGGGTGTGTCGGCGGTTCAGCATGGGCGCCAGCATGCCGCTGTGCCCGCCGCTGGCGCGTGTGCGCTGTGCAAAGAAGCGTTGCTGGCGCGGGCCCTTCAATCGCCCGAGGCTGCGCCGTCGTCGCCGGGCTGGGACGGCTCGGCCTGCGTTGCCGGTGCCAGCGAGGGCGAGCACATCTCGGTGCCGTTCCATTGCTGGCCGCACCAGCAGCGGCCTTCGGCGTTGACGATGCAGGTGCCGCTACCGCAGCAGCGCGGGTCGATGTCCATTGCAAACCTCCCAATACAGAGGGCCGCAGTGTGCAGCGCCCCCCGGCCACAATCGCGGCCATGCCGAAATGCCCTCTGGCCCCGCCCTGGAAACCGCTTGCCACCGCCGTTGGCAGGCCACACGCATGAGCGTGGCTGCGCTGCAGGGCGTGAGCCTGCGCTTTGCCAGCGGCGTGCAGGCGCTGGACGGGGTGTCGCTGGCGCTGCAGCCGGGCGAGCGGGTGGCGCTGCTGGGCCCCTCAGGCTGTGGCAAAAGCAGCGTGCTGCGGCTGCTGGCTGCGCTGCTGGCGCCTAGCAGCGGGCAGGTGCTGCCCTCGCCCCCGCCGGCCCTGGGCTGTGTGTTCCAGCAAGCCACTTTGCTGCCCTGGGCCACGGTGCAAGACAACGTGGCCTTGCCGCTGCGCTTGGCCGGGCGCACCGCCGCGCAAGCCCGCGCCGCCGCCCTGCCCTTGATCGAGCGCGTGGGCCTGCGCGGCTTTGCCAGCGCCTTGCCCCACGAGCTGAGCGGCGGCATGCAAATGCGCGCGGCTTTGGCCCGCGCGCTGGTGACCGACCCCGCCCTGCTGCTGTTGGACGAACCCTTTAGCGCGCTGGATGAGATCACCCGAGAGCAGCTCGGCGCCGAGCTGCTGGCCTGGTGCGCCGCCCGGCCGGCGCTGGCGGTGCTGCTGGTCACGCACAGCGTGTTTGAGGCCGTGGCCCTGGCCGACCGCGTGCTGGTGATGAGCGCCCGCCCCGGCCGCGTGGTGGCCGAGCTGGACGTGGCCAGCGTGCGCCAAGCCAGCTCTGCGCCCCGTTGGGCCAGCGACGACGCTTACTTCAGCCTGGTGCGCCAAGCCCAGGCCGCACTGGCCCAGGCGATGGCGCCCAAAGCAGGGGCTGCAGCATGAAAGCCAAACTGCTGCACCACCTGCCCGCCACCCTGCTGCTGCTGGCCCTGTTCGGCGCCTGGGAGGCCGCGGTGCGCACCGGCGCCGTGCCGCGCTACCTGCTGCCCGCGCCCAGCCAAATTGCCGCCACGCTGGCTGGCGATTGGCCCAGCTACGCCCAGGCCTGGGGCTTCACCTTGCGCATCACCCTGGGCGCGCTGGCGCTGGCGTGCTTGAGCGGCATCGTCGGTGCGGCCGCTTTCGCCTTGAGCCCCACGCTGGAGCGCACGCTGATGCCCCTGGCCATCGGCCTGCAGGTCACGCCGCTGGTGGCCATCGCGCCGCTGATCCTGATCTACGTCGACAGCACCACCGCCGCGCTGCTGCTGTGCGCCTGGATCGTGGCCTTCTTCCCGATCCTGAGTAACACGCTGGCCGGCCTGCGCGCCACCGATGCCCGCTTGGGCGAGCTGTTCAGCCTCTACCGCGCCAGCCGCTGGCAGCGCCTGCGCT
>CAZAIR010000276.1:0-4052 GCA_964485225.1 uncultured Burkholderiaceae bacterium | reverse complement strand
TGGCCACGGTGTACCGCGTGCTGATGCAGTTCGAGCAGGCGGGCCTGCTCACGCGAAGCAATTTCGAGTCGGGCAAGTCGGTGTTCGAGCTCAACGAAGGCCAGCACCATGACCACTTGGTGTGCCTGGACTGCGGACGGGTCGAGGAGTTCTTCGACGCCGAGATCGAGAAGCGCCAGCAGATGGTGGCCAAGGCCCGCGGCTTCGTGCTGCAGGAGCACGCTCTGTCGCTCTATGCCAACTGCAGCAAGACCGACTGCCCGCACCGGGGCAACGTGCACCGCGTCACCTGAGGCGCAGCGAGCGCCTCATTCACTGCGCGACATGGCCGCGCGGTGGCGCGAGACGAACTCCTGGTAGGTGTCGATGCCGCGCAGCTGCAGGATGGTGTTGCGCACCGCCGCCTCCACCAGCACGGCGATGTTGCGGCCGGCCACCACCTGGATCACCGCCTTGCGCACCGGCACACCGAGCACGTCCTGGTACAGCGGTTCATGGGGCATGCGTTCGTAGTCCCGCTCCATGGTCTCACGGCGAACCAGGTGCACGATCAGCGAGAGCCGCATCTTGCGGCGCACGGCGGTCTCGCCAAAGATGGCCTTGATGTCGAGCAGGCCGATGCCACGCACCTCGAGCAGGTTCTGCAACAGCTCGGGGCAGCGGCCCTCGATGCTGGTCTGGTTGATGCGGTAGAGGTCCACCGCATCGTCGGCCACCAGGCCGTGGCCGCGGGAAATCAGCTCCAGACCCAGCTCGCTCTTGCCCAGCCCGGACTCGCCGGTGATGAGCACGCCCATGCCCAGGATGTCCATGAACACGCCGTGCATCGAGGATCGGTCGGCGAAATGGCGCGAGAGGTAGGCGCGCAGCACGTCGATGACGAAGGCCGCCGACTCCTGCGTGGCGAACATCGGGATCTGGGCCCGCTCGCACATCGCGGTGAGGGCGTCAGGCGCGGTCTGCCCATCGGCCACGACCAGCACCGGGGGCTCCAGCGTGACGATGCGCGCCACGCGGCGGCGGTTGTCGTCCTCGCTGGGACTGGTGAGGTAGGCGACTTCGCGCTCGCCAAACACCTGCACGCGATAGGGGTGGATGTAGTTGAGGTAGCCGACCAGGTCGGCGCCAGACCGGGCCGCCCGGATGGCCACCTCATCGAAGCGGCGTTCTGAAGCGCCAAGCCCGGCGATCCACTGCCACTTCAAGGCGTCGCGATGGTCCTCGAAGAGGACATCGGCGCTGACGACGGTGGGTTTCAAACGGGGCTCGGGCTCAGGCGGCGGCGTGGGCCGACTGCCAGGAGGTGATCAGCTTGTGCAGCTCGGCCGAATCGGTGGACGTCTTCATCTGCTCGCGCAGCGCGCTGTCGCTGAGCATTTCCGCGATCTCCGACAGGATCTCGAGGTGCTTTTGCGTGGCCACTTCCGGCACCAGCAGAAAGATCATGAACTGCACCGGCTGCTCGTCGGGGGCATCGAAACCGATCGGGCTGCCCAGCTGGAACACCGCGGCCAGCGGCTGTTTGAGGCCCTTGATCCGACCATGGGGAATGGCCACGCCATGGCCAAGACCGGTGGAGCCCAGACGCTCGCGCGCAAAGAGGCTGTCGGTGATCAGGGCGCGGTTGAGTCCGTGCTCGGTTTCAAACAGCAGGCCTGCCTCTTCAAATGCGCGTTTCTTGCTGGTGGCGTCAACGCCAACGAGCACTTGCACGGCGGGCAATATGGCGGAAAGTCGGTTCATGTAGGCCCTTTCGGACCGCAAATTATGCCGAGTTGAGGCCCCTTGGCTAGACTGCAGGCACAAAAAAGCCGCTTGACATATCAAGCGGCTTGCTGCAACGCAACATACGTCACGCACCCCCTGGTCGAGGGGCGTGACAACGGTCACATCAGGCGTTTGACCGAGTCATGGTGGTGGTCTTGCGTCTTGTCCTTGTAGCGCAACACCTGCCGGTCAAGCTTGTCGGCCAGGTCATCCACGGCGGCGTACAGGTCGGCATGGGCACTCTCGGCGAAAAGGTCGCGCCCTTTGACATGGATGTTGCATTCGGCCTTTTGCCGCAGGTCTTTCTCCTTGAGGTTGTCCACCGTCAGCAGCACCTTGATGTCGACCACCTGGTCGAAATGCCGGGAGATGCGCTCCAGTTTGGTGGTGACGTAACCGCGCAGGGCGGGCGTGACCTCGAGGTGGTGACCGCTGATCGTCAGGTTCATAGATGAGCCTCCATATGCTCCGGGTTGACACAAGCCGCCTGGGGCAAGACCTCCCGACGGCCACGGGGATGTCTTGAACCCACTATGCCCATGAACGCCATCCGGCGCAAGCCGGAGGGCGCAACAAAGCGTGAGAAATCGGTGAAACCCCTTGCCGACGCTGGTTGCACATCCCAAGGGCGCGTGCTTCTGTCAGTCGGGCCGCGGGCTGGGCTGCGGCTTGTCCGTGTGTCGGCGCAGCATGCCCCACCACAATGGCACCAATGACAACCCCACGATGGCCAGGATCGCCAGGCTCAGGTTGTGCCGGATGACCTCCAGATCGCCGAAGGCATGGGCAGGGACAGCAGTTGGCCGTCGGCATGACCAACAAGCAGATTGCACGTGAGCTGGGCTCCAGTCCCAACACCGTGCGCAATCAGATTTATGCGGTGTTTCGCAAAGCGGGCGTGTCAAACCGGACGGAGCTGGCGCTGAGAGTCGCGGCAGCCGTGTGATGGACACCCTTCTTTGCCCAGTGGCACGGCCTGCCGAAACTTCTCTTTCGGACGCGCTGCAGTCGAGACGATTCGGTAGCATGTGAGGCCACACGCCCACGACACACTGCCTTGTCTCTCGACACCCTCATCACCCACAACACCTTGCCCGCCGGCATGCCCGAGTACGGCGCAGATGCCTGCGCGCTGGTGCTCATGGGCGGCGGCGCACGCACCGCGTACCAGGTGGGTGTGCTCAAGGCGGTGGGGGCCCTGCTGGCCACGCGCGCCACGCCCCCCGAGGCCGCCACGGCATTCCCGTTTCAATGGTTGTTCGGCACTTCGGCCGGCGCACTCAACGCCAGCTACCTGGCCAGCATCGCCACCCAAGGCATGGGCGCACTGTCGCAATTGGCCACGTTCTGGAGCGGCCTGCGATCCGAACGCGTTTACCGGCTGGAGGCGCCGGGTTGGGTGCGAGCCAACCGCGTGGTCGCCGGACTCACGCTGGCGCGGCAGGTGCGCAAGCACCGCGCCTTGCTCGACACACTTCCGCTGGTGGATACGCTGCACCGGGCGATCGATCTGCACAGCGTGGAGCGCGCGCTGGAGCACAAGCTGATTCACGCGCTGGGCGTCACGGCATCGAGTTACACCACCGGTGAGCACTGGACGTTCTGCCAGACGCGGGCGAACCACCCCGTACAACCGTGGCATCGACCCGGGCGGCGCTCGGAATTCCAGCCCATCACCATCGAGCACCTGATGGCGTCAAGCGCCATTCCCTTTCTTTTTCCTGCTGTGCCCCTGTGGGTGGATGGTCACAAGGAACACTTCGGCGATGGCTCCATGCGGCAGCTCTCGCCGCTGTCGCCGGCCATTCAGTTTGGTGCCCGCCGCATTCTGGTGGTGGGCGTGGGGCAACCCCAGCGCTCGGGCATGGCGGCTCGCCATGGGGGCGAACCCACGGCGGGCACGATTGCGGGCCACGCCATGGCCAGCGTCTTCCATGACACGCTGCAAGCCGATGTAGAGCAAGCGCAGCGGGTGAGCCAGACACTGGCGCGCTTGCCGCCCACCTTGGCGGCGGCACT
Organism: uncultured Burkholderiaceae bacterium; assembly: GCA_964485225.1. Taxonomy (GTDB): domain Bacteria; phylum Pseudomonadota; class Gammaproteobacteria; order Burkholderiales; family Burkholderiaceae_C; genus Inhella. The sequence continues at coordinate 266 of CAZAIR010000276.1, read as the reverse complement.
GCCCTATCGGCCGGTTGAAGTGCTGGCGATCCAGCCGAGCTTTTCGCTGGACGAGCTGGCGAGCAAGCACATCCGCGAATTGCCCGCGCCCACGCGCAACACACTGGCTGGGCTGGGTGCGCTGGACACGCGGCGAGGCGCCGCCGGCAGCGCCGCCGCTTTGGCCAGCTACCTCCTGTTCGAGCCTGGCTTCGTGAACGCCCTGATCGAGTTGGGCGAGCACGATGCCTGGCGACGAAAGGATGAATTGATGCGCTTTTTCGGTG
>CAZAIR010000275.1:0-4053 GCA_964485225.1 uncultured Burkholderiaceae bacterium | reverse complement strand
GAACTTGCGACGCGGCCTTCGGAGGGCCGCATGATATCCACTTCACCACAGTCGCTGGGGGAGCCCGCCATTCTATGCTCCGGTCAGCACCTGGGGCCCCTGGCTATACTTTGCGACTGTTTGTAGCCCCAAAACACCTGCCGAGGACCGCATGAGCAACGATCACGAAGAAGCCCACGAAGGCCCGATCAAAACCCCGAAACAACTGGGTTGGGCGGTGGCCTTTGCCTTTGTGGTGCCCGTCATCGTCATCATCTTGCTGGCGAACTACGTCAGCAGCCAGTTCAAACCTGCCGCCGGTAGCGATGCCATGTCTGAGCAGCGCGTCGCCGAACGCCTGGCGCGCATCGGCACCGTGGAAGTACGGGACGCCAGCGACGTCAGTTCGCTCAAGACGGGGCAGCAGGTGTATGTAGCCCAGTGCACGGCCTGCCACGCCGCCGGTGCCGCTGGCGCCCCCAAGAGCGGCGACGCCGCGGCTTGGGGCCCGCGTCTGGCGCAAGGCTACGAGGTGCTTTTGAACAGCGCCTTGAAGGGCAAAGGTGCCATGGGCGCTCAGGGCGGTGGCGATTTTTCGGACTTTGAGATCGGTCGCGCTGTGGTCTATATGGCCAATCAAGCCGGCGGCAAGTTCCCAGAGCCAGCGCTGCCCAAGGCCGCTTCGGCCCCGCAGTAAGCCAGCCTCGCCGCTGCCCGATCGAAAGCCGCCTTCAGGCGGCTTTTTTCATGGCTGCTGCACGTAACCAAAGCGGGTGGGCAGTTCGGCGCGGGTGGTCTGGCTCAGGGGCCAGTCCCCGGACTCCAAGCGGTCGGCGGCCACGGCCATGTCCTGGGTGTGCACCAAGCCCAACCCAAGGTCAGTCTGCAGATAGAGCCAACCGCCCTCGTCGGCCAGCGCACTTCGCACCGTCACCGGCAACTCGGTGTGCGTGCGCACGCTGCCGTCGGGCCACAGACGCAGCACCCAGGGCGTGGCTTCCAGCACCACATAAACGCGCTGAGGGCCGTTCTGGAAGAACCAGGCTCCGCTCTCATCGGCGGCGTAATTGCGGCCGATGAAGGCCAGCAGCTTGCTGTGCTCGATGCGGCTGCCCTTGGGGTGGGGGAAGGCGCCGGCGCGCTGGCAGGCGTCGTCGCGCATGTACCAATCACCTCGGGCGTCCAGACCCAACCAGCCGCGGCAATCGGGCACGTTGGGCCATTTGGCCAGGGCGGCTTTGACGATGTCGTCCATGGGCGGGGCCTCTCACCCTCTCATAGGTGCTGCGCCAGCCAGCCGCAGACGCTGGCGGGCAGGTCCAGCACATGGCTGGGCCAGCGGCCCGATGGGAAGCCGACGTGGCCGCCGTGCGCAGGCTGCCACAGGGTGATGGGCGCGCCGCCGAAGTGCTGCGGGCGGGGCAGGCTGTAGGCGGGCACGAAGGGGTCGTTGCGGGCGTTGAGCACCAGGCTGGGCACGCGCAGCGCGCTCAGGCGAGGGCCGGCGCTGGCGCGGGCGTAGTAGTCGTCGGCGCTGGCGAAGCCGTGCAGCGGCGCGGTGACCACGTCGTCAAAGGCCTTCAAGCTGGTGGCGCGGCGCAGGGCTTCGCCGTCGAAGAGGCCGGGGTACTGCTGCAGCTTGTGGAAGGCGCGCGGCACCATGCTGCGCAGAAAGTAGCGGGTGTAAATGACCCGGTTCAGGCCTTGGTGGATGGCTTCGCCGGCGGCGGCAAGGTCCAGCGGCGCCGAGATGGCGGCCAGGGCTTTGACGGTGTCGCGCGCGGCCGCGCCGGCCTCTTGGCCCCAGCGCAGCAGCGCGTTGCCACCCAGGCTCACGCCGGCGGCCACGATGGGGCCGGTGTGGCGCTCGCGCAGCCGCGCCAGCATCCAGCCGATCTCGGCGAAATCACCCGAGTGGTAGGCGCGCGGGGCGCGGTTGGGCTCGCCGCTGCAGCCACGGAAGTGCGGCATGGCGAAGGCCCAGCCGAGCTGCTGGGCGTGGCTGGCGAAGGCCTGGCTGTAGTGGCTGGCCGAGCTGCCTTCCAGGCCGTGGAACATCACCAGCAGCGGCCGCTGCTGCGCGCCCATCTGCACGGTGGCCGGTGTGGGCAACCAGTCGCAGTCGATGAAGTCGCCATCGGGCGTGTCCCAGCGCTCGCGCAGGAAGCTGGGTGGGGTGCGCCCGTGGTGCAGGCGTCCGAACAGCTTGGGCCAGATGGTTTGGGCGTGGCCGCCGGGCAGCCAGCGGGGGCTGTGGATGCGGGCTGGTTTCAATGCAGGGTGCTGCCGTCACCGCCATGGGCGGCGCCGGTGCTATCGGCGGGTTGACCCGGGCTGGCGTGGTGCAGCACCAGGCGCCAGCCTTGTGGGCCCTTGGCGTAAACGTTGGTGGCCCACACCCAGGCCATGCGGGCGCCGGGGCCGGTGCCGGCATGCACGCGCTCGTGCACACGGTGCACGGCCAGGGTGTCGCTGTGCAGCTTGTGCACATCGGCGGTTTGCACGCTGATGGCGCCGCGGCTGAACAGGGCCTCGAAGCCGGCGCGGATCTCGCTCAAGCCCGCCAAGCGCTCACCACCGGGGTGGATGCAGACCACCGGCTCGTCCTCGGCCCACAGGGCCATGAAGCGGTCGATGTCAGCGCTTTGCAGGGCGTCGTAGAACTGGGCCTCGATGTCCTCGGGCGAGGCCATCAGCACCGACAGGGGCGCGCGCGGCTTCACTGGGGCTCAGTGGCCGTGGGAGATGGTTTCGCCGGCTTTGAGCCGGTACTCGGTGCCGCAGTACGGGCAGCGACCGCTGCCGGTGTGGCTGAGGTCGACGTAAACCTTGGGGTGGCTGCTCCACAGGGCCATCTGCGGGTTGGGGCAGGCCACAACGCCAGGGCCGAGCAGATCCTTGGCGCTGACTTCAACGACGGCGGCGGGTTGGCTCATGGTGGTCTCGGGCGCAGTGAAGGGGAAGGGTTGATTCTAGGAAGCGCGCTGCAACTGCCAGCTTTGCAGCCGGCTGTTGGGGCTGAACTGCAGCGTGAGGCGGTCGCCGCCCTCGTCGGTCCAGGTGTAAGCGTGCGCTTGGTTCGGCACCGCTTCACCCAGGCTGCCAGTGAGGGTGAGCACGTCCACCAGCGGCATGCCGGCCTTGAGCCGCACCTCCACCACCAGCGCATTGCCCAGGCGGCCGATGGGCGCGCGCGAGGCCCGGCCCATCACCCGCATGAGCTTGGTGAACTGCACCAACAGCAGCATCAGGATGGCCGTGAGCGCGAACACCACGCCCTGCCAACCGTAAACCGCCCCACCCGCCACCAGGCAGGCCAGGGCGAGCAAGGCTCCGAGTCCGGCTTTCATAGCGTTCTCACCAGGTCCATGGCTTCTTCAATGCGCTCTACCGCGTGCACGGTGAGGCCTTCAATGGGTTTCTTCGGGGCGTTGGCCTTGGGGATCACGGCCACGCTGAAGCCGAGCTTGGCGGCTTCCTTCAGGCGCTCTTGGCCGCGCGGGGCCGGGCGCACCTCGCCGGCCAGGCCCACCTCGCCAAAGGCCAAAAAGCCGCGCGGCAGCGGGCGGCCGCGCAGCGAGCTTTGGATGGCCAGCAGCACCGCCAGGTCGGCCGCGGGCTCGGTGATGCGCACGCCGCCCACGGCGTTGATGAACACGTCTTGGTCGTTGGTGGCCACGCCGGCGTGGCGGTGCAGCACCGCCAGCAGCATGGCCAGTCGGTCGCGCTCCAGGCCCACGCTCAAGCGCCGCGCGCCGCCGGTGTCCACCAGGGCTTGCAGCTCCACCAGCAGCGGGCGGGTGCCCTCCAGGGTGACCAGCACGCAGCTGCCGGGCACGGGCGTGGGGTGGGCGCTCAAAAAAATGGCGCTGGGGTTGCTGACGCCCTTCAAGCCCTTCTCGGTCATGGCGAACACGCCGATCTCATTCACGGCACCGAAGCGGTTCTTGATCGCGCGCACCAGGCGGAAGCTGCTGTGCGTGTCGCCCTCGAAGTACAGCACCGTGTCGACGATGTGTTCCAGCACCCGCGGGCCGGCCAGCGCGCCTTCTTTGGTGACGTGGCCCACCAGCA
>CAZAIR010000274.1:0-4068 GCA_964485225.1 uncultured Burkholderiaceae bacterium | reverse complement strand
ACCTCGACGCCGAGGTCCAGCGCGGTGTAGCAGTTCGCCACGGTCTGGGCTTCAACGCCCTGGCTCGCGTCCACCACCAGCAAAGCGCCTTCGCACGCGCTGAGGCTGCGGCTCACTTCGTACGAGAAGTCGACGTGACCGGGCGTGTCGATCAGGTTCAGGTTGTAGACCTTGCCGTCTCGAGCCTTGTATTGCAGCGCCGCGGTTTGCGCTTTGATGGTGATGCCACGCTCACGCTCGATGTCCATCGAGTCCAGCACCTGCGCCTCCATCTCCCGGTCAGCCAAGCCGCCGCAGCGGTGGATCAAGCGGTCGGCCAAGGTGCTTTTACCGTGGTCGATGTGGGCAATGATGGAGAAGTTGCGGATGTGATCCATGAGGGCGTCGGGTACTGCGCAACCACCCGCACACGCGGCGCTGGAGTGGTGCCCGCCCTGCTGGGGCGGGGCCGCCTGCGCCATGCGGCGCGGGCTGCGTCAAAGCTAAAAAAAAGGCACGTCCAAGGGGCAGACGCGCCTTCCAACAAAACGTATGGCAACTGCTTGTTGGGGCTGCGATTGTAGCGAAATCACCTTCCCGGGTCAGCCGAAGAGGGCACCTGAAACCCGCGTGGCAGGCAGCCAACAGGTCACTTATCCACAACTTACCAACAATCTTTTGCGCAGAGCCTTGGCCCAACGCGGCACCGGCTGAGACAGATCCCAAGCAGCAACCCCAGGGGGCAGCACGCTCACCAGCCGCTTAGCCGGTAAGCGTGCGCTCACATCAAGCCATCAACGGCCTGGACGCACCAAAACGATGCTGGATTGGTCTTCGCGGCGAACCACCATGCTGACCACTTTGGCCTTCTCCAGCTTGGTCAGCAAGCTCTGCGCTTGCTTGAGCGAAGTGATTGCCGTGTTGTCGATGCTGGTAATGATGTCGCCCTCGCGCAAGCCAGCGCGCGCCGCACCACCCTCCACCGCCTCGACCCGGACACCGCCGCGTACCTTGGTCTCCTTGCGCTGGGCCTCGGTCAGTTCTCCCAAGGTCAAGCCAAACGCATTGCCCGCGGGCGAGGCCTTACCGCCCTCGCCATCGGCGCCGCGGGGCGCGGGCTCTTTGAACTCACCCACCACCACCGACAGGTCGCGGAAGCTGCCGTTTCGCCAAACCTGGATCGTGGCCCTGGTGCCCGGCTTGGTCGCGCTGACGATTCGAGCCAAGTCGGTGAAGCGCTCAACCGTCTTGCCATCGAACCGGGTCACCACGTCGCCACCTTCGACGCCCGCCTTCTCAGCCGGGCTACCGGGCTCGACACGGCGGATCAATGCGCCCTGCGCCCGCGGCAGTTTGATGGCTTCGGCCACTTCCTTCGTCACCGCATCCGGCTGCACGCCGATGCGGCCGCGCACCACGCGACCACTGGTCCGCAACTCTGTCGCCACGCGCACGGCTTCGTCGATCGGGATCGCGAATGAGATGCCCATGAAGCCGCCGCTCTGGCTGTAGATCTGCGAGTTGATGCCCACCACCTCACCGCGCAGGTTGAGCAAGGGGCCACCCGAATTGCCGGGGTTGATGGCCACATCGGTCTGAATCAGTGGCAAGAAATCCCCTGTGTCGCGCGCTTTGGCGCTGACGATGCCGGCGGTCACGCTGTTGTCAAAGCCGAATGGCGAGCCGATGGCCACCACCCAGTTACCCACCTTGAGTTGGCCCACGTCACCGATGCGCACCGTTGCCAACCCGGTGGCCTCGATCTTCAGCACAGCCACATCGGTGCGGCGGTCAGAGCCCAGCACCTTCGCCTTGAACTCACGCTTGTCCGTCAGCGTGACCGTGACCTCATCAGCCCCATCCACCACGTGGGCGTTGGTGAGCAGCACGCCGTCAGCGCTGATGATGAAGCCCGAGCCCACACCGCGACGCTGCGGGGCATCATCGTCACCTTCACCCCCCCGCGGCGGCACGCCTCGACGGGGCACCGGGAACCCGAAGCGCCGCAAAAACTCCTGCATCTGCGGATCCATCTCCGGCTGAACCACGGGGCGAACTTTTTCCGACGTTCGGATATTCACCACCGCGGGACCCACCCGCTCCACCAGTTCCGAAAAATCCGGCAAGGTCGTGGCCTGGGCTTGTGCCACCGGCACGACCAAACCCATGGCGGCCACCAAAGCACCGACGGCGGCCAGACGGGAGACAAACAACTTCATCATGGAGTGATCAGCAAGGGTTGAAAAGTGAACCCCATCTTGAGCGGGGCGCGCTGTCAACGGCCAGAAGTCACGCAACCGTTGACACCGTGATCATGCCCGCTGATCGCCAAACCACGAACGCTGGCGGGCCAATCCTGCACGCAGCAAGGTCCATTGCGCAGGCAGCCGCGTTTGCCGCAGCAGCGCGTGAGCTTCCGCGGGCCACCAGCGCCAGCGGCCGGCCCAGCGCATGCGGATGGCGATGCTGTGACCCAGGTCCAGGATCACGTCCACGCGCTGTAGCGCTTGTTCGTCACGGGCCGCATCGCGCGGTAACAGCCACCAAGCTTCGCCATCCCAGCGCAGTGCCCGCCAGTGCCGGTGACCCAGCGGGCACACACAGGCCGGTAGCGCACGCGCCATGCCTCAGAAGCGCTTGAACAGCAAGGTGCCGTTGGTGCCGCCGAAGCCGAAGTTGTTCTTGGCCGCCACGTCGATGCGCATCTCGCGCGCCACGTTGGGGCAGTAATCCAGGTCGCAGTCGGGATCGGGGTCGTGCAAGTTGATGGTGGGCGGCGCGATCTGGTCACGCAGCGCCAACACCGTGAACACCGACTCGATACCGCCAGCGCCACCCAGCAGGTGGCCGGTCATTGACTTGGTAGAACTGATGGCCAGCGCGTGCGCGTGTGAACCGAACGCCTTCTTGATGGCATTGGTTTCGTTGATATCGCCCAGCGGGGTCGATGTGCCATGGGCATTGAGGTAGTGAACCGCGTCGGCATTCAACCCGGCATCACGCAAGGCCGCCAGCATGGCGCGCTTGGGGCCATCCACATTAGGCGCAGTCACATGGAAAGCATCAGCCCCCATGCCGAAACCGGCCAACTCGGCGTAAATCTTGGCGCCTCGCGCTTGGGCGTGCTCCAAACTTTCCAGCACCAGCACACCAGCACCTTCACCCAGCACAAAACCGTCTCGGCCTTTGTCCCAGGGACGAGAGGCAGTTTCAGGGCTGTCATTGCGGGTAGAAAGCGCACGTGCGGCCGCAAAACCACCGATACCCAAGGGCGACACCGTGGATTCAGCGCCTCCGGCCAGCATCACGTCCGCATCGCCGGTTTGGATCAAGCGCGCCGCCAAGCCGATGCAGTGCAAGCCGGTCGTGCAAGCCGTCACCACCGACAGGTTCGGGCCTTGATAGCCCAAGCGGATCGACAACTGGCCAGAGATCATGTTGATGATCGAGGCCGGCACAAAGAAGGGCGAGACGCGTCGCGGCCCTTTATTGACCAAGTCGCTGTGGGTTTCTTCGATCAACGGCAACCCGCCGATGCCTGAACCCACCAGACAGCCGATGCGCTCGGCCATCTCTTCCGTCAGTTGCTCGCCCTGCGGCAGCCCAGCGTCGGCCACTGCCTGCAAGCCAGCAGCCATGCCGTAGTGGATGAAGGTGTCCATGTGCCGCGCCTCTTTGGCGGGCATCCAATCCTCCACGTTGAAACCTTTGACCTCGCCTGCGAAGTGGCAGGCCAGGTTACTGGCGTCAAAACGGGTGACTGGGGCGATGCCGGAGCGACCGGCCAAGATGTTGGCCCAGGCCGACTCCACGGTGTTGCCCACCGGAGAGACGATGCCCAAGCCCGTAACCACAACACGACGACGGCTCATGCAACCACACTTCGAGATTCAGAAAGCGAAACGCGCCCCTGGAGGCGCGTTGGACACCGGGCCGATCAGGCCTTTTGGTGCTTCAGGGCGTAGTCGATCGCCAGCTGCACGGTGGTGATCTTTTCGGCTTCTTCATCGGGGATCTCGATGCCGAACTCGTCTTCGAGAGCCATCACCAGCTCCACGGTGTCGAGCGAGTCAGCGCCCAGATCGGCCA
>CAZAIR010000273.1:0-4069 GCA_964485225.1 uncultured Burkholderiaceae bacterium | reverse complement strand
AGCACTTCCACGCGCTGGATGGCGCCGGAGGGGATGTTGTTCAGGTCCACGCCCGAGTTGTCGCCGGGCGAAGCGAAGTTGGCCAGGCGGCGGCCGTTCAGCAGCACCAGGGTGCTGGACACGCCCAGGCCGCGCAGGTTGGCGCCGTTGAAGCCACGCTGTGCGCCAGATTGGTCGCTGATGCTGGCGCCGTCGGTCAGGCCGCCGACGTTGGAGGTGATCTTTTGCAGCAGTTCGGCCGCGGTGGTCACGCCCAGCTTGTCGATGTCGACGCGGCGGATGACTTCCACCGGCAGGGCGGCTTCGCCGTCAATGCGCTTGATGCTGGAGCCGGTGACAACCACGCGCTCGAGCTTTTGGCTGTCATCGGCCGGGGCCGGGGTTTGCGCCTGGGCGACACCCAGGGCGGTGAGGGTGGCCAGGGCCAGAAGGCTCAGGCGAGGGTGCGTGTGCTTCGACATGGTGGAGGTTGCGCGCAATGCGTTGGAAGTGAGGGGGAACGCTGCAAACTCTAGAAACAGGTGTCGTGTCTGTTGGAGCGGGTTCTGGAGCAGTGGTCGCTTGCGCGCAAGTCGGTGTCGCTTGCAGTAAAGCCCTGTGGTGCGTTGGCCGCGCGTTTTGCCCCGATGCGACATGGACTTGCAGCGGCCCCCGTTCCTCAGGTCTGACCCGCACTGGTCCCCCGGGCGTGCCCCCACAGAATCCGCGGCATTCACCGGGTCGGCCTGTTTCGCCCGGCCGCTGTTGTTCTTCACAAGCCGCCCCTGTTGCCTATGTTGCGATTCACTCACCTGATGGCGTTGTCTGTCTCTATGGCCCTTGTTTCTGCCTTGGCTCACGCGCAGGCGCCCGTTCCGCCCCGCAAGCCAGGCGTCGCGGTGGCCATCGGCGGTGCCCTGAAGATGGACAACACCGCCGTGTGGCAACGCCTGGTGCAAGAGGCCGGCGGCCCCGGCGCCCGCTTTGCGGTGTTTGCCACCGCCTCTGACAACCCCGCCCGCGCTGGTGAGCGCTTGGCCCAGGCGCTGAACGAGGCCGGTGCCGTGGCCGAGGCCATTCCCTTGAGCCCCAAGCTCAAGAACGTCGACTGGCAAACCCTGCGCAACGACCCCGCTTTGGCCGCCAAGGTGGCCAGCATGCAGGGTGTGTTTTTCAGTGGTGGCGCGCAGGAGTTGATCACCGCCACCTTGGCCCCCGGCGGCGAGCCCTCAGAGGTGCTCAAGGCCGTGCGCGAGGTGCTGGCCAAGGGCGGTGTGGTGGCCGGCACCAGTGCCGGTGCGGCCATCATGAGCGAGTGGATGTTCCGCGACGCGCAGGACGCCCTGTCGGTCCTGAAGGGCCGCATGCGCGTGGGTCAGGAGATCGACCGCGGCCTCGGGTTCGTCGGCCCACAGTTGTTCATCGACCAGCACTTCCTGAAGCGCGGCCGCATCGGCCGCATCCTGCCGGTGATGCAAGCCAAGGGCTACCGCTGGGGCTTGGGGGTGGAGGAAAACAGCGCTGCGCTGATCCGCGGCACGCAGATCGAGGTGATCGGCGCACGTGGCGCCCTGTTGGTTGATTTGAGCCAGGCGCAAACCCGGCCCGATCTGGGTGCTTTCAACGTCACCGGCGCGGTGCTCACCTTCCTGGACCGTGGCGACCGCCACGACCTCGCCACCGGCGTCACCACCGTGCCAGCCGCCAAGCAGGCCGGCCGCATCGACCCCAACAGCCCCAACTTCAAGCCCTTCTTCAAGCGCACCGGCTTCTACCCCGACATGCTGGGCGACAACACCATCGTCAACGCCATGGTGCAGCTCATCGACAGCCCTGACGCTGAGGTGCGCGGCCTGGCTTTCAACGGCCGCGCGCTGCTGGAGCAGGGCGGCAAGACCGCGCGCAACCCGGCCGACCCGCAGCCCGATCTCGGCTTCGAGTTCCGCCTGTACAAAGGCCCTGACTCGCTCGGCTACTTCACCGGCGAGTGGCTGGGTGAGGACTACTCCGTGACCCGCCTCTACCTCGACGTGACGCCGGTCCGCCTGCAGTCGCCCCTGTACCTGCCGCTGCAGCCCACGGCCCCGGCCGCTCAGCCCAAACCGGCCCTGGCCGCCCCGCGCTGAACGCACACTGACCCCATGCAAACCACCGTTCATACGCTGCACGGCAGCACCGCCGGCACCAGCCGCACCGTTACCAGCTTGCACTTCGGCCCCACGGGTGGGCGCCGTGCTTTGCTGCAGGCCAGCCTGCACGCTGATGAGATCCCGCCCATGTTGGTGGCGCAGCACCTGCGGCGCCGCCTGACCGAGCTGGAGGCCGCTGGCCAGCTGCTCGGTGAAATCGTGCTGGTGCCTGCCTGCAACCCGCTGGGCTTGGCGCAGCACCTGTGGGGGCGCATGCAAGGCCGCTTCGAAATCAGCAGCGGCCACAACTTCAACCGTCACTACCCCGATCTGGCCGCCGATGCCTTCGCCCGCGTCCAGCTCACCGCCGATGGCGCCACCAACGTGCGCCTGTTGCGCACCGCGCTGCATGAGGCTTTGGCCGCGCGCACGCCCACCACGGCGCTGCAGTCGCTGCGTCACACCCTGCTCGGCTTGAGCATCGACGCCGACGTGGTGCTCGACCTGCACTGCGACAACGACGCCGTGATGCACCTCTACGCCACGCCGCACCACGCCGAGCAAGCCACCCAACTGGGCCAATGCCTGCAGTCGCCGCTGGCGCTGCTGGCTGAAGAGAGTGGTGACGCCCCGTTCGACGAAGCCTGCTCGATGGTCTGGCCCAAGCTGCGCGCGCTGGCGGGCGATGCCCACCCAGTGCCGCTGGCCTGCTTCGCCGCCACCGTTGAGCACCGTGGCGAGACCGACGTGAGCCACGCCTACGCCGCCCAAGACGCCGACGCGCTGCTGCGCTTCCTGGGCCTGCAAGGCTTCATCAGCGGCCAGCCGGCGCCGGCGCCGTTTGCGTGCTCGCTGCGCCCCCTGGCCGGCTGCATGCCCATCGTGGCGCCCCACGCCGGCGTGCTGGTGGTGTCGGACACGCTGGGCACCGAGGTGAAGGCGGGCGACGTGATTGCGGAATTGATCGACCCGGTCAGCGCAGAATCCACGCTGTTGCGCAGCCCCGTCGATGGCCTGCACTTCGCCCGCGAGTTGCAACGCTGGGCGCATGCAGGGCAGTCGGTGGCAAAAGTCGCAGGCCATCACGCCGTTCGCAGCGGCAAGCTCCTCTCTGCTTAATCAGCCACCGTCACATGCCCTCACTTCGCGTCGACAACCTCCACAAAAAGTACGGCGAACGCGAAGTGCTGAAGGGCGTGTCCCTCTCGGCCAAGCGCGGTGATGTGATCACCCTCATCGGCTCCAGCGGCAGCGGCAAAAGCACCTTCCTGCGCTGCATCAACCTGCTGGAGCAACCGCACCAAGGCACGCTGCACCTGGGTGACGAAGAACTGAAGCTGGTGCCCGACCGCGACGGCAGCCTCAAGGCCGCCGACGCCAAGCAGCTGCAGCGCTGGCGCGCCCGGCTGGCGATGGTGTTCCAGAACTTCAACCTCTGGGGCCACCGCACGGTGCTGGAGAACGTGACCGAAGCGCCCATCCACGTGCTGGGCGTGCCCAAGGCCGAGGCCGTGGCCAAGGCCGAGGCGCTGCTGGCCCGCGTGGGCGTGGCCCACCGCAAAGACGTGTACCCGGCCCAGCTCTCGGGCGGCGAGCAGCAACGCGTGGCCATCGCCCGCGCGCTGGCCGTGGACCCCGAAGTGATGCTGTTCGACGAACCCACCTCCGCCCTCGACCCCGAGCTGGTGGGCGAGGTGCTCAAGGTCATGCAAGACCTGGCTGCTGAGGGCCGCACCATGATCGTGGTGACCCACGAAATGGGCTTTGCGCGCGAGGTCAGCAACCACACCTTGTTCTTGCACCAAGGCAAGGTGATCGAAGAAGGTCATCCCAAGGAGATCTTGCTCAAGCCCCAGAGCGAGCGCCTCACCGCCTTCTTGTCGGGCGGTTTGAAGTAAGTGGCTGGCGACGTCGCGCTGTTGCTGCTGCCGGGCGCCTCGCGCCTGGGCGCGCACCTGCTC
>CAZAIR010000272.1:0-4086 GCA_964485225.1 uncultured Burkholderiaceae bacterium | reverse complement strand
CGGGCAATGGGTTTGACCTGTCGATCAATCGGTACAAGGAGGTGGTGCACGATGCCGTGGCGCATGATCCGCCAGCGGCCATCCTGGCGCGTCTGGCTGTGCTGGAGCAGACCATACTTCAAGGCATGGCCGAACTGGAAGCGATGCTGCAGCCCCCGGCCGAGACCGTCGAACCCAGCCCTGGAAGGAGCGAACCATGCTGAAGATCATCGTGGATGTGCCCAGCCACTTCCTGGACGCCGTACACAGTGCACCGGAAGACTTTGCGCTGGAAGCCAAGCTCGCCATGGCGGCCAAGTTGTTCGAGATGAAGCGGCTGTCATCCGGCATGGCGGCCAACCTGATCGGCATGGACCGCCTGACCTTCCTGTCGCAATTGCAGCGGTTCGGGGTGCCGATGATCGACCTGGGGCCAGACGAGATCGCCGAGGATCTGCGCAATGCCTGACACCGACGGCCGTTGCCTGGTCACCAACACCACGCCGCTGATCGCGCTGACGGCGGCCACTGGCGGCCTGGAGGTCTTGCGCTTCCTGTACGAGCGGGTAATCGTGCACCAGGGGTTTGTCGTCGACATTCCGCAGGCGCTGGATTGCATGCGCCGGCAGGGGATCTGGCTGAGTGATCAGGTGGTGCGGTTTGCGTTGTCGAATTGAGGGCAAATCGAGTGTTTTGGGGATCGGTTGGGAGTGAGGGCGCTACAGGGAATGTTGCAGTGACTTCCGTTGCCGTTTCCGCTCAACCCCTGGCTTCGCTCATCGACAGAGGACACAAGCCGCGTGAACCGGCCCGTGATGACGAGGTCTGGAATCTCAACCTGGATCAGATTGAGCCGCACAGCGGCCGCGTGCTTGCCAGGCGCATGGTGAGCACCAGCGAGCTCGGCCCGTCTACTTTCCCGTTTGAGCGCGGTACGGTTCTTTACTCCAAGTTGCGCCCTTACCTGAACAAGGTCGTGGTGGCAGATGACGCTGGCGTCGCCACCACGGAGTTGGTTCCACTTCGATGCGACGCGGCGCGGCTGGACGCGCATTACCTCGCGCACTACCTGAGAGGGCCCGAGTTCCTGCGATTTGCGACAAGCGTGGTTGCGGGCGCGAAGATGCCGCGCATGGTGATGAGTGAGTTCTGGAAGTTTCCAATTCCCCTCCCACGCCTCCCCGAACAACGCCGCATCGCCGCCATCCTCGACCAAGCCGATGCGCTCAGAGCCATGCGCCGGGAAGCCTTGGCGCAACTGGACAGCCTCGCGCAGTCCATCTTCATCGAGATGTTTGGTGATCCGGTCGCGAACCCGATGGGCTGGCCTGAGACTTTCAAACTCGGTGGGCTCGCCGACATCGTTTCTGGCGTCACAAAGGGCAGAAAGTTCGGCGATGCACCGACGCGCGTCGTGCCGTACCTCGCCGTGGCCAACGTACAAGACAAGGCGCTAAGGCTGTCGGACGTGAAGGAGATTGAGGCCTCCGAAGCAGAGATTGCTCGCTACCGACTGCTGCGCAATGATCTGTTGCTGACTGAGGGCGGCGACCCGGACAAACTCGGCCGCGGAACCCTGTGGAATGACGAACTGCCCGAGTGCATTCACCAGAATCACATCTTCAGGGTGCGGCTGACAAATCAGGCCGTGCTGCCTCTTTTCCTGAACTGGCTGGTGGGCAGCTCACGCGGCAAGAAGTACTTCCTGCGGTCGGCAAAGCAAACCACGGGCATAGCATCGATCAACATGTCTCAGTTGCGCGAGTTTCCATTGCTGCTGCCGCCACTCACCCTTCAACAAAGCTTCGCCCTCCGCATCCAAGCCATCGAGTCCCTCAAAGCCACTCACCGCTCCGCGCTGGCCGAATCCGACGCCCTGTTCGCCTCGCTCCAGCACCGCGCCTTCAGCGGCGGCCTGTAGGCGAAAATCGCAGCAAAACCCCAAAGGCAAGTCCCCCCATGCTGCAGACCCTTCGCCTGAAGAACGTCGGCCTCGCGCCCGACGTGCGTGTCGACTGGGCGGAGCGCATCAACCTGATTGCGGGCGACAACGGCCTGGGCAAGAGCTTCCTGCTCGATCTGGCGTGGTGGGCTTTGACGCGCACCTGGGCCGGTGCGGTCGCCATGCCCGCGCCCTCCAGCAAGAAGGCGACGATCGACTATGTCGTGAAGGGTGTGGCCAAGGCGGCCGCACCCGTCAGCTCCACGTTTCGCCGGGCCGATGAGTCCTGGCCTCTGAAGGCCGCCCGCCCCACCATGCCGGGCATCGTGGTCTACATCCGCATCGACGGCGGCTTTTCGGTCTGGGACCCGGCGCGCAACTATTGGCGCACCGACCCGGGCCGCCCGCCGGCCTACCACTTTCAAGCGCCCGAGGTCTGGGACGGCCTGGACATCAAGGGCCAGCGTGTGTGCGAGGGGCTGGAGCGCGACTGGGTGAACTGGCAGGAAGGCCGCAAGCCGCAGTTCAAGGTGCTCGAAGACGTGTTGCGTGTGCTGTCGCCACCGGCCGAGCCCTTGCGGGTGGGCCAACCGCAGCGCGTGTTTCTCGGGGAAGGGCGCGACCGGCCGACCCTGCTGGTGGGCAACCAGACGGTGCCGGTGTCACTGGCCTCTGCTGGCGTGCGCCGCGTGCTCGCGCTGGCCTACTTTCTGGTGTGGGCCTGGCATGAGCACCGCGCTGCGGCGCAGTTGCTGGGCAAGAAGCCTGAAGACCGCTTCGTGGTGCTGTTCGACGAACCCGAGACCCACCTGCATCCACGCTGGCAGCGCGCGATCCTGCCCAGTGTGCTGACCGCCATCGACACCCTGCGCGGCACGGCCGGCCGTGCGCCGCAGATGCTGGTGGCCACGCACTCGCCGCTGGTCACTGCCTCATTGGAGCCGTACTTCGACACGGCCAAGGACGAGCTGATCCACCTGTCGCTGCAAGACGGGCAGGTGGTGATCGATCAGGGCGGATGGGCGACCCAGGGCGACGCCAGCAGTTGGCTGGTGTCGGAGACCTTTGGACTGGAGCAAGCCCGCTCTGTGGAGGCCGAACGCGCCATCGAGGCGGCGGAAGCTTTCATGCGGGGCGAGAAGCCACTGCCTGCCGGCCTGGATTCGCAGACCGCCATCCATGCCCAGCTGCGCCGCCTGCTGTCGGCTGGCGACGAGTTCTGGCCCCGCTGGGTGGTGCAGACACAGGCCATCAAGGGTGTGGTGCGTAAAGCAGGGGGCAGCGCTTGATACCGGTGCCCAAGGTGAAGAAGCCTCGCGGCTTTGACGCCAAGGTCAAGGCGCCGGGCGAGGCCTGGCTGGCCGCCCACCCCACGGCACTACGGCCGCCGGCACTGTGGGTGCCGTACACCTCAACTCTGTCCGAAGGCTTTGCCAACTTGTGCGGCTATGCGGCGATGCACGACCCTACCGGTGGCACGGTCGATCACTTCTTGAGCTTCACGAAGCACCGCCACTTGGCCTACGAGTGGACGAACTACCGGTTTGCTTCGGCACCTTTGAACGCGTCCAAGCGCGATGCAGACGACTCGGTACTCGACCCCTATGAAATCGGCGCCGGGTGGTTCGAGATCATCCTGCCGTCGTTGCAGATGCGCTTGACAGCCGCCGTGCCGCCGGCCCTGCGCGCCAAGGCGGAGTTCACGTTGACCAGGCTGAAGCTGCGAGACGGCGAGCGGATCATCCGCTGGCGCCGGTCGTGGTACCGGATGTACGCCGAAGGACAGATCACGCTTGACGGGCTACGCGCGGTAGCGCCGCTGTTGGCGGCAGCGGTGGAGGCGCAGGGAAATCCAATCCCATGAGGCAGATCGCTCGACAGTGGGCTACCTTGCGGTGCGCCGCTTGAAGCGCGACGGAGACAGCCAGCCATGAGCAACTGTGCCTGCCAGAGGCGAATGCCACTCCGGGTGCTGCTGATGGGCACTGATTCACCTGAGCTGCAATACGGCGCAATCAATAATTTGCATGCAAATCAACCACTTGCGGAAAGTGGATTGCATGGATTGGCAAACCCCTCATCCGCGTGCATGCAATTCCGTCACCGCCGTCCATGAGCAACTTCGCCTTCCTGCAGGCCGAATGGCCGCTGGTCTTCGAAGCCGC
>CAZAIR010000271.1:0-4095 GCA_964485225.1 uncultured Burkholderiaceae bacterium | reverse complement strand
TCGAATCGCGCGGCATGCAGGGCATGCTGCGCGACGCCAAGCCCAGCCGGCTGGAGGACCTGATCGCGCTGAACGCGCTGTACCGCCCGGGCCCGATGGACCTGATCCCCAGCTTCGTGGCGCGCAAGCACGGGCGCGAGGTGGTGGAGTACCCGCACCCGCTGGTGGAGCCGGTGCTGGCCGAGACCTACGGGATCATGGTCTACCAGGAGCAAGTGATGCAGACCGCCCAGGTGCTGGGCGGCTACAGCCTGGGCGGCGCCGACATGCTGCGCCGGGCCATGGGCAAGAAGAAGGCCGAGGAAATGGCCGAACACCGCGCCATTTTCCGCAAGGGTGCAGCGGAGAAAGGCATCAGCCAGGAGAAGGCCGACGAGGTGTTCGACCTGATGGAGAAGTTCGCGGGCTATGGCTTCAACAAGAGCCACGCTGCCGCTTATTCGCTATTGGCGTACCACACGGCCTACATCAAGGTGCACCACACGGCCGAGTTCTTCGCGGCCAACATGACGATCGAATCGGACAACACCGACAAGCTGAAGGTGCTGTTGGCCGATGCGAAGCAGTTCGGCTTGGACTTCCAGCCGCCTTGTGTGAACCGCAGCGTGCACAAGTTCGTGCCGCTGGGCAAGAAGCTGATTGGCTACGGTCTGGGCGCCATCAAGGGTACGGGGCAGGGAGCGATTGAGGCGATCGTGAAGGCACGCACGGAGGGTGGGCCGTTCAAGAGCCTGTTTGACTTTGCGGCCCGCGTGGACCGCCGCAGCGTGAACAAGCGTGTGGTGGAAGCTTTGATCAAGGCTGGCGCGTTCGACCGCTTGCACCCTTCGCGTGAGCAGGTGCTCGAATCCGTGGGATTGGCGTTTCAGCACGCCGATCAGCTGGAGGCGAACGCCAACCAAGGCGGCCTGTTCGACTTTGACGACACCCCGGCCGCCGAGCCTGATTTGCTGCCGGCCGCACCTTGGGGCGTTCGGGAGCGGCTGAGCCTAGAAAAGACGGCAATCGGCTTCTACCTGAGCGGCCATTTGTTTGATGAGCATGCAGCCGAGGTGCGTCGCCTGCAGCCCAAGCAGCTCAGCGAGGTGCAGGACGCCAAAGAGCCGCAGTTGTTGGCGGGCATCGTGGGCGACCTGCGCTTGGTCAATGGCAAGCAAGGGCGGGTGGCGATCTTCAAGCTGGACGACGGCAGCAGCACCTTGGAGATCGTGGTCAAGGATGAGCTGTACGAGGCACACAAAGCGCTGCTCGCTGACGACTGCTTGGTGTTCATCCAGGCCATGGTGCGCAACGACCGTTTCAGCGGCGGCCTGCGCGCGCAGGGCCAGCAGATCCTCGACTTGCCGGGTGCTCGCAGCCGGCACGCGAGGGCGCTGGAGATCGACCTGTTGCGGCCGAATGCACAGCAGGTGCAGTTGGTGAAGGAGTGGGTGGAGCGCCACCCGCCGCAGCGCACGGAAACCGATGACGGCACCGTGCTCACGCGGGGGCTTCCCATTCGCTGGCCGCTGCGTTTGGCCGGTGTGCAAGCGGTGGCCGAGCTGGGCGCTACCTCGCTGCATTGGCCCACCGACGCAGCACTGGCTGAGCTGCGCGCACGCGGCATCAGCGCGCAGTGGGTTTACCGCTGACCGCAGTGGCGGGCGTCAGTCCCCTGCTTCGTCGCCCAGCTTGACCAGCGCGGCATAAGCGCCATCACGTGCCATCAGCTCGTGGTGGCTGCCTTGCTCCACGACGCGGCCGGCCTGCAGGACGAAGATGCAGTCAGCGTGGCGCACGGTGCTCAGGCGGTGGGCGATCAGGATCAGTGTTTTATGCCCTTGCTGGCGGGCCAGCGCGTCTTGCACGGCACGCTCGCTCTCGGTGTCCAGCGCCGAAGTGGCTTCGTCAAAGATCCAAATCGGGGCGTCGCGGTACAGCGCGCGGGCAATGGCCAGGCGTTGGCGCTGGCCGCCACTCAGGGTGCTGCCGTTGCTGCCCACGTGGGTGTGCAGGCCTTCGGGCAGGGTTTGCACAAAGTCCCACAGCGCGGCGTTGCGTAGCGCCACTTCAGCGCGGGCCGGGTCGGGTGTTTGCGCGTAGGCCACGTTGGCCAGGATGCTGTCGTCGAACAGCACGATGTCTTGACTGACCACCGCGAACTGTGCGCGCAAGCTGGCGCGGGTGAGTTCCGCGGCGTCTTGCCCGTCGATCAACAAGCGTCCGCTCTGGGGCTCGGCAAAGCCCTGCAGCAGGTGGATCACGCTGCTTTTGCCCGCACCACTAGGTCCCACCAAGGCCACGGTTTGGCCGGGCTGGATCTGCAGGCTCAGGCCGTTCAGCGCCGGGGTGGCGGCGCCGGGGTAGGTGAGCTGCAGGTCTTGCAATTGCAGCTCGCCCCGGGCGCGTTCCAGGGTGGCGCGGCCGGGATCGGCTTCGGCCGGGGTGTCGAGCAAGTCCATGCAGCCGCGGGCCACGATCAGGCCGTTGGTGATGGGCTGGGCCACGTCGGCCAAGTGCCGCGCGCGGCTCATCAAAAGCAGCAGACCGCCGACGAATTCGACGAACTCGCCCGGCGTGGCGCCGGTTTCGCGCCCCTGGAACAAGGCCATGGTGACGATGGCTGAGATGCCCACCGAGGCCACCATTTGCGACAGCGGCTGCGCCGCGGCGTTGGCAGCCACCTGCTTGAGCGTGTGGCGGCGCACGGCCTGTGCCGCGTCGGCAAAGCGCTGGCGCTCAAACGGTGCGGCGTTGAAGCTGCGCACCAGCTTCCAAGCGCGGGACACGTCGTCCACCACGCTGCTGAGGTGGATCTGCGCGTCATACGCCCGTCCGCCGGTCTGGCGCACACGGTGGTTTACTTTCTTCAGCACCCAGCTCATGAAGGGCAGGGTGATGAGGGTCAGCAGCGTCAGCTGCCAGTTGATGTAGAGCAAGTAGCCCAGCATGGCCAGGGCCGGTAGGCCGTCGCGCAGCACGGTGATGCTGGCGGTGCCCAAAAGCTGCAGGCTCTGCTGGGGGTCGCTCACCACTTTGGTGACCGCCGCGCCACTGTTGAGCTGGGTGTAGACCTTGGCATCGGCGCGCAGCAGCGCGTCCAGCAATTGGCGCCGCATATCCAGCACCGCGCGACCGATCGTCCAGTGCAGCAAAAACTGCCCGACGAAACCAAAGATGCCGCGTATGGCAAACAGCCCTATGAGCACCACCGGCACCATCCACAAGGGGAAGGCAGTGCCTTGCGCAAAGCCGTCATCCAGTGCCACCTTCACCAGCTTGGGGATCAAAGGTTCGGTGAGTGCGGCCAGAACGTAGGCGGCCACGGCCGCCCATAAGCCGCGCTGGTGCGGCTTGACGATGTGCCAGATGCGCCTGGCGGTGGGCTTCAAGGGTGGGTTGGGGCTCATGGCTTCGGCAATTGGGCGCTCTGTGCTTGCAAGCTCGCCAGGTAGAAGGCCTCGATGCGCGCGATTTGCTGGGCGGGGTCGAATCGCGCCATGGGGTGCGCTCGTCGTGAGGGGCGCTGCACGGCGGCTTGCTGCAAGGCTTGGGTCAAGGCGGCGGTATCGGCCGGTGGTACCAGGGGCAGGCCGAAGGAGTCGCCCAGGAATTTGGCACCTTCGGTGGCGGTGGCCAGCACCGGGAGCTGGGCGTGCATGGCTTCCAGGAACACCAGCCCAAACGGTTCGCTGCGAGCAGCGCTCACGAACAGATCGAAGCCTGCAAAGCAAGCTTCAGGCGATGGGGTGAAGCCTGGCATCAGCACCTCGGGCGGGGCTTGGCGGCGGATACGCGTCCAGTCGCGGCCAGCGCCGACCAGTACCAGACGCGCACCAGGCACCTGGGCTGCCATGAAGGCTTCGATCAGCACATCCCAGCCCTTGCTGTGCTCGGCGCGGCCTAGCGTGCCCACCACCCAATCGGTGTCGCTCAAACCCATTTCGGCCCGCCAGCGCGCACGTGCGCCCGCGTCGACCTTTGGCGGCGCCGACCAGTTGGCGATGGCTTGGCTGTGCGCGGCCAGTGCCGGCGGGATGTGGGCCAGTTGCCAGGGGGCGATGGCGATCAAAGCGTCCAGCTTCGCGTGTTGCTGCGGCTTGTAGTCGATGTGCA
>CAZAIR010000270.1:0-4140 GCA_964485225.1 uncultured Burkholderiaceae bacterium | reverse complement strand
CTGTAGAGGCCGGCCGACAGGGCCAACATGCCCAAGTCGAACAGCACCCGCGCATGGCCCGGCTCGGCCCAAAACGCCGCCAGGCCGAAGGCCGGACCGGTGTGCGGCCCAAGCGCGATGCAGGCGAAGTACAGGTCCACCGCGAACACCGTCATCCCTAAGCAGCCCAGCGGCACCAGGCCGATCTCGACCATGCGGCGGCTGAGCGTTTCGCACAGCAGCGAGCCAATGGCCACGCCCACCGAGAACACCACCAGCAGCAGCGAGGCCACGTGCGGGTCGCCGTGCAGCACCTCTTTGGCGAAGGCCGGGAAGTTGCCCAGGAACACCGCGCCCACGAACCACATCCACGAGATGCCCAGCAGCGAGCGGAACACCGCCAGGCTTTGGTGCGCGATCACCAGGTTGCGCCAGGTTTCGGTGAAGGGGTTCCAGTTGATGCGCAGCGTGGGGTCGCTGGCCGGCGTGGGCGGCAGCGCTTGTGCCATCAGGCGGCCGGCCGCCGCAAAGGCCAAGCAGGCCCAGGCCACGTACTCGGCCCCGTGCTCGGGGATGGCGATGAGGATGCCGCCCAGGATGTTGCCCAGCAGGATGGACACGAAGGTGCCCATCTCGACCATGCCGTTGCCGCCCGTCAGCTCATCGGTGCGCAGGTGCTGCGGCAGGTAGGCGTACTTCACCGGCCCGAACAAGGTGCTGTGCAAGCCCAGCAAAAAGATGCAGGCCAGCAGCACCGGCACAGTCTGGGTGTACAGGCCGTAGGCGCCGGCGATGACGATGCCCAGCTCCATCGTTTTGATGGCGCGCATCAGGCGGCGCTTGTCGTACTTGTCGGCCAGCTGGCCCGAGGTGGCGCTGAACAGCACGAAGGGCAGGATGAACACCGCCCCGATCACCAAGCCGGCCATGGCCGGCTGCATCCAGCTGACCGACAGCTGGTAGGTGACCATCACCGTGAAGGCGAACTTGAACAGGTTGTCGTTGGCCGCGCCCAGGAACTGCGTCCAGAAAAAGGGCGCAAAGCGCCGCTGGGTCATCAACGCAAACTGGCTGGGGTGTTCTTGGCTCAAGTTCCGGCTCCCATGTATCCGCCCGTGTGGGCCGGGCGATTGTCGTCAGGCTTCAGCGCACCGTGCGCTCGGGCTCGGTGAGGCCGCTGCGGGTGCCCCAGGCGAACACCGAGTCGGCCGTCACGGTGTCGATGCGGTCGCTGAAGCGCAGGTGGTTGGGGTGGTCGTCGAAGGCGACATTGGCCTTGGTCAAGCGCCCACCCAAGCGCGTGAAGGCGCCGATGTGCAGCCGCGTGGGCTCGTAGCCCTGCAGGCGCAACCAGGCTTGCGCGCGCTCGCGGTTCACGGCCTCGGGCACCAGCGCGCCGGCCAGGGTTTCGGTCAGCCACTGGTTGCTTTGCTGGTAGCGCGTGCCCCAGGCGTAGCTCACCACGCTGTAGCGGCGCGCGTGCCAGCGGGCCATCGCGGCGTTGTCGTCCAGCAAAGGGCGCAGGCGCTGCGCGGCGTCGGGCCGCAGCACCGCAAAGGCTGCTTCGTAGCGGTGCGGGCTGTCGAGGAAAAAGTCGCCCAGGCCTTGGCGGTACACACCGGCGTGGTCGCTGCCGCAGTGGTTGAGCTTGTGCACCACGCGCCAGGTGCCGGGGCCATCGGCGCTGGGCGGCTGCACGCGGTAGGCAAAGGCCAGGTGCGACCAGCGCAGCCGGTAGGCGCTGAGGTCTTGCCCGGCACGGGCCAGCAGCGCCACTTCGGCGCCACTGGCGTCCAGCGCGCGGGCGGTGCGCTCGGCCAGGGCCAGGCCTTGGGTCACGGCCTGCACGGTGGGCGGGCGGTCTTCACACGGGCGGCCGGCGTGGGCGGTGCCGGCCGCCGCCAAGGCCAGGGTCAGCATGGCGCGGCGCAAATGGCCGCTCATCGGGCGATGGTCTCGTTGTAGAGCAAGGCTTGGCCGATCGCGCTGGGCACGAAGGCAATCGCCTGCCCAGCCACCGACAACACCGTGCCCGCCGACACCACAGTGACCACCACCGCCGTGCCGACCGACAACAGCGCCGACTGCGCCACCTGCCCCGTGAAGCGGATGCTGGCGCGGGCGCCGTCGCTGGCGCGCTCCACCACCCACACCGTGCCGGTCACACTGGCTTGCACACTGACCACGGTGAGCACGGCACCCGCGCTGAGCAGCATCACCGGTGCCGCCACCGACACCGCCACGGGCAAGGCCGACAGAGCGCTGAGCTCCGACACCTCGCTGTGCGCCCGGGCCGGCGCTGGGCCCAGGCTCAGGGCAGCGGCCAGGGCGAGGCAGGCGACGTTGCAGATCGAAAAGGTTTTCATCAACGGTTCTCCTTCAAGGGTGGGCGGCTCAGGCGCGTTCGGCCATCAGGACTTCGTGGGCGTCGCGCAGCGTTTTGGCCAAGGTGAACGCGGCCGAGATCAAGAACAGCCACGACACCAGCAGGTAAGCGGCATAGGGCGGCGTGATTTGCAGCTGCGACAGGCCCCAGCCCGTCAGGCCCATGGCACAGGCAAAGCCGCCCCACACCACCAGGCCCCAGGCCGGGGTTTCGGGCAGGCCGGCATGGCGGTCCCGCACGAACTTGGCCAGCGCGAACACCGCGCACAGACAGAACACATAGGCCATCACCATGAAGGCGCGCTCCATGGGCGAAACCGGCAGGTAAGCCAAGCCCGAGCCGCACAGCAGCGCCGCCACACCGAAGGAGACCCAGACCTGGACCTGCCAGGCTTTGGTGTCACGGCGGATTTCCAGGCGGGTGTGCGGCATCGAAGGGTGGGTGTTCATGGGAGGACTTGCGCTCCGGCAGTTAAGGTGAGCGGATGGTGTCGGCGCCCTCAGCGGCGGTCAAAGCCGGCGCCGCACGTGCTGCCGGCTGGGCCGGTCGGCACCGCCTCGCGATACTTCGGCCCATGTCAAGCACCCGCGACCTCATCACTGCCCTCAAGGCCGAGCTGAAGCTGGCCGGCATCACCTACGCCGAGCTGGCCACCCACCTGGATTTGGCCGAAAGCAGCGTCAAACGCATGTTCGCCACCGATGGCGACCTGCCGCTGTCACGCATCGACGAGGTGCTGCGCCTGCTGAAGATGGACTTCGCCGACCTGGCCCGCCGCGTGGCCGATGCACAGCCGCTGCGCGCTGAGCTGAGCCACGACCAAGAGCGCGCCGTGGTGAGCGAGCCCAAGCTGCTGCTGATCTCGATTTGCTGCCTGTCGCAGTGGCCGTTCGAGCAGATCACCGCCACCTACAAGTTCGACGAGGCCGAGGCCATCAAGTACCTGACCCAGCTCGACCGGCTGGGCTTCATCGAGCTGCGCCCGCTCAACCGCTACCGGCTGCTGGTGGCCAAAACCTTCCGCTGGCGCCCAGGTGGCCCGGTGATGACCTACTTCCGCCAGCATGCGGTGGGCGACTACTTCCAGCACAACTTCGACGGCGAAGGCGAGCGGCTGATGCTGGTGCACGGCCAGATCAGCCCCAGCCAAGTGGCAGCCTTCAATGAGCGGCTGGAGCGCGTGACGCGCGACTTTGCGCAGCAGCACCTGATCGAGCAGCGCCTGCCCACCGAACAGCGCCACCCCTACACCTTGCTGGTGGCGGTGCGCTCGTGGCTGTTCGGGCCCTTTGCCGCGCTGCGCCGCGAAAGCGCCCCGCCGCGCCTGGCCGAGCCGCCCTCGCCGCTCGACCTGGGCTAGGGCCTTACTGGCTCAGCACCAGCGTGTAAGCCCCTGCCGCACCCGAGGCACGCAGCACCTGGAAGGTGATGGGCAGCGCGGTGCTACCCGTGTTGCGGATCGACAGCTGCGTGGTTTGCCCCGCTACCCCCGTGATGCTGACCAGCGTTTGGCCGTTCGCCATCAGCGCGCTCAGGGTCAAGCCTGAAGTGGCGCCGGGCGTTAGGCGGGCGACCAGGGTCTTGCCCGCACCCACGGTGATGCGGAAGAAGTCTTGGTCGGTCGTGCTGGCCAGCGTGCCCCTAACGGTGGCGTTGCTGGCGGCAATCACCTGCGCCGTGGCCAGGCTGTTGTTGGGTTCGATGTCGGTCAGCGTGGCGGGCGCGGGGGCCGGTGCCGGTGCGGGCGCTGGTGCTGGGTTCGGGGCCGGAGCCGG
>CAZAIR010000269.1:0-4168 GCA_964485225.1 uncultured Burkholderiaceae bacterium | reverse complement strand
GTGCTGGCGGTGGGGGCGCTGTTTGCGTTTGTGTTGCCGGCTTTGGGTTGAGGGGGCTGGGGGAGGAGAACAACACCCTCCACCAGCCACTGGGCCGAGCGGCCCTGTGAGCCTCGATCTGTCGGGGCAACAGCACCTCCGGACCAAGATGCGGCCATTGGTGCAACGGGGCACACCGTCACTCCCAGCGGGACGCTGCTTTCACTGGGCCCTCTACCGAAAGGTCATACATCGATGAACACAGAAGATCTGGTCGGCTACGTTCGCTCAAACTGCATCGATCAGTTGGTTGATCGGTACGCGCAGATGTTTTCCGAGACGTCAGGTCAGGAGTTCAGCGACCTCGGCATGCAGCAACTGGCCACAGCCTGGAAGGCCGCCAGCGCCGAGGAGCGGGACACCCTGAAGAGGTTCATGCGCCTGGCGTCACAGAACACCGCGGCAAAGATCCTCTCCCTGTTTGACGAGGATGGCGGCACGTTCGGGGTTCAGATGGCCTTAAGCGAGAAGGCGCCCGACGGGAGTTGTCGCAACCTCGGTCGTGACTTGTTGAGTACCTTTTGGGAGCAAGAGGCGTTGGCAGGCCGCGTCAATCAAACTGGGCGTTGACCGGCATCGCTTCGTCAGGGGCCGCAACCACTGCAGCGACGTCCCTAAACCCTCACCCCCGCACCCCACCCCGCCCGGCCCGCGCGCGGCGGCCGCTGCGGCCGATGGCCAGCAGCAGGCCCAAGCTCAGGCCCAGCATCACCATCGCGGTGCCGCCGTAGCTGACAAAAGGCAGCGGCACGCCCACCACGGGCAGCAGGCCGATGACCATGCCCAGGTTCACGAACACGTAGGTGAACACGCTGAGCGTGATGGCCCCCGCTAACAAGCGTTCAAACAGGCTGGCGGCGGCGCCGGCGATGGCCAAGCCGCGCAAGATCAGCGCGGAGAACCCCAGCAGCAGCGCCAGGCCGCCGAGCAGGCCGAACTCTTCGCTGAAGGCGGCAAAGATGAAGTCGGTGGTGCGCTCGGGGATGAACTCCAGGTGGGTTTGCGTGCCCTGCATGAAACCCTTGCCGGTGATGCCGCCGCTGCCGATGGCGATCTCGCCCTGCAGGATGTGGAAGCCTTTGCCCAGCGGGTCTTTGTGGGGGTCGAGCAAGGTGCAAACGCGGGTCTTTTGGTACTCGCGCAGCACCTTCCAATCCACGCCGTCTTGGCAGATGGTGGGCTCGGCCCAGATCAGCGCGCCGATGGCGATCACGCCGCCGGCGACCACGGGCACGATGAGCTTCCAGCTCAAGCCGGCGAAGTAGATGATGTAGAGGCCCGCGAACAGCACCAGAAGGGAGGTGCCAAGGTCGGGCTGGTCGGCAATCAGGCCCACGGGAATGGCCAGCAGCACGAAAGCGACCACGAAATCGAGCAGCTTGAGCTGCCCCTCGCGCAGCTGGAACCACCAGGCCAGCATCAGCGGGGTGGCGATCTTCAAAATCTCGCTCGGCTGGATGACGATGAAGCCCAGATTCAGCCAGCGCGTAGCGCCTTTGCGGCTGATGCCGAACAGCTCGGTGGCGATCAGCAGCAGCACCCCCACCACGTAAAGCGGCAGCGCCAAGCGGCCCAGCTTGGACGATGGGAACTGCGCCACCACCATCATCACCACCAAGCCAATGCCGAAGTTGCGGGCGTGGTCGACGAAGCGGGTGCCGTGGTCGTAGCCCACGGAGTACATCGCCAACAAGCCCCACACGGTGAGCCAGAGCATGGCCAGAAGCAGCGGGCCGTCGAGGTCGCGCCACAGCGGACGCACACGCTGCCACAGGGGGGTGCGGTTGAAGAGGCTCATGGGACGGCCCTTGCTACGGGGGCAGCCGCAGATGCAGGCGTCGATGCCAATGCCGCCGCCGACGCAGACCCGCTGGCCGCCGAGGCGGCGGCAGGTGGCGCCTCACCCGGCAAGCGCCATTCGCTGATCGGGCGCGGCTTGCCCACCGGCGCGCTGGCTTTGCCTTCTCGCACCAAGGCCAGGTCTTCTTCGCTGGGCACCTGACCCGCCAACAGGTAATCGAACACCCGGCGCGCGATGGGCGCTGCAGCGGTAGAGCCAAAACCGGCGTTCTCCACGATCACGGCCAGGGCCACACGCGGTTGGTCAACCGGCGCGAAGGCCATGTACCAGCTGTGGTCACGCTGGTACTCGGCCATCGTGGCGGCGTTGTAGCGCTGGCCTTTGCGCAAGCCCACAGCCTGCGCGGTGCCGGTTTTGCCGCCGCTTTGGTAGGGCGCACCGGCAAACACGCGGGTGCTCGTGCCTTGGTAGGTGACGCCGTGCAGCGCCTCTTTGATGAGGGCGATGTGCTCGGGCTTGTAAGGGATCGGCGGCTCCACGGTGTCCGGCGCGCCGGCCACCCGACGGCGCTGGTGCGCCACGATGTCTTCCACTTCGCGCACCAGGCGGGGTAGGTAACCGCCACCGCCATTGACCAAGGTGGCGGTGGCGTGCGCCAGCTGCAACACGGTGAAGGCGTTGTAGCCCTGACCAATGCCGAGGCTGATGGTTTCGCCAGGGAACCAGTCGGCCTTCAGCACCCGCTTCTTCCAAGCCTTGTTGGGCAGCAAGCCGCTCAGCTCACCTTGTAAGTCGATCTCGGTTTTGCGCCCAAAGCCCAGCGGCAGCATCTGGTCGTAGATGGTGTCGACACCCATCTGATGCGCAAGCGAGTAGTAGTAAACGTTGCTGCTCTCGACGATCGAGCGGCGCATGTTCATGGGACCACCGCGCTCGTTCTCAGGACTGCCGAAAGCGCGCCCACCGAACATGTAGACCAAGGTGTCATTGATGATGGTCTCGCCGGTGCGCGCCCCGGTGTTCAAGGCGGCCAAGGCCATGAAAGGCTTGTAGGTGGAGCCCGGTGGGTAGGTGCCGCGCAAGGCACGGTTGAGCAGCGGCTTCTCGGGCGAATCGCTGAGCGCGCGCCAGCTGTCGTGGTCGATGCCGTCCACAAACAGATTGGGGTCAAAGCCGGGTTTGGAGACGAAGGCCAGTACCTCGCCGTTGCGCGGATCGATGGCCACCAGCGCCCCCCGGCGGTTGCCGAACATCTCCTCCACCAAGTGCTGCAGCCGGATGTCGATCGACAGGTGCAGGGTGTTGCCCGGCGTGGGCGGCTTGGTGTCCAGGCGGCGCACCGCGCGGCCCGCCGCGCTGGTCTCCACCTGCTGGAAACCGGTGATGCCGTGCAGCTCGTCCTCGTAAGCCTGCTCCAAACCCAGCTTGCCGATGTAGTCGGTACCGCGGTAGTTGGCCACGCGCGCTTCGTCCCAGTCGTCCATCGCATCGCGGTCGCGGGCCGAGATGCGGCCGATGTAGCCGATCAGGTGCGAGCCCACCTCGCCCAGCGGGTACTGGCGGAACAGCCGTGCCTGCACATCCACGCCAGGAAAGCGCCAGCGCTGCGCCGTGAAGCGGGCCACCTCCTCGTCCGTCAGGCGGGTGCGGATGGGCAGCGAATCGAAGCGTTTGCCATCGGCCAACTGGCGCGCAAAGCGGCGGCGGTCTTTGGCATCAATGGGCACCACCGCCGCTAACTCGTTGATCAGCGCTTCCAAGTCGCCCTGCACCTGGTTCGGCGTGATCTCCAGTGTGTAAGCCGAGTAATTGGTGGCCAACACCACGCCGTTGCGGTCCTTGATGAGGCCGCGATTCGGCGTCATCGGCAGCACGGTCACGCGGTTGGATTCGGCCGCCGCCATCAACTCCTCGTGCTTGATGACCTGCAGGTAGACCAAGCGCGCCACCAGCAGGCTGAAGCACACCAGCACGAAGGCCGAGGCCACCAACAAGCGCAGGCGAAAACGCAGCAGCGCGCCGATGCCG
The DNA here is from genome assembly GCA_964485225.1 of uncultured Burkholderiaceae bacterium. Classification (GTDB taxonomy): domain Bacteria; phylum Pseudomonadota; class Gammaproteobacteria; order Burkholderiales; family Burkholderiaceae_C; genus Inhella. The sequence continues at coordinate 300 of CAZAIR010000269.1, read as the reverse complement.
TCGTCAAAGAAGGTCATGGCGGGACCTCAGAGCGGCCGATGGGCGTCGCGGTCCGGGGCGCGGCGCTGCGGCGCCAGCAGCACCCAGGTGGCCAGCGGCCACAGCGCCGCCTCGGTCAACGGCGCCCACAGCAGACCCCAGCCCGGCGCCATGCCGCCGTTGAGCCAACGCACCAGCACTTCAACCCCGTGCGCCAAAGCAAACAGCGGAAGCACCTGCACCGCCTGCTGCAACAGCCCAAACCACAGCAAGCGGCGGTGCAGGCTCACGGCCAAGAAGCCCAGCAAGCTGAAGGCGAGT
>CAZAIR010000268.1:0-4170 GCA_964485225.1 uncultured Burkholderiaceae bacterium | reverse complement strand
GTGGCGCGCCAGAAACAACGCCATGATGGGCCCTACCGTGTGCTGTGCCAGCGTCACCGGGCAAGCGATGCGGATGGTGCCCCGTGGCTCAGTCTGCACGTGCTCGACCGCCTCCGCCGCAGCTTCCGCCGCATCCCGCACCGCCAGGCAGTGGCGCAAGTAGACCTCGCCCACCTCGGTGAGCGAGAGCTTGCGCGTGGTGCGCTGCAACAGGCGCACGCCCAGGCGCTCTTCCAGTTCCGCCACGCGGCGCGAGAGCTTGGATTTGGGAATGCCCAAATGGCGCCCGGCGGCGGCAAAACCACCGCGCTCCACCACCTCGGCGAAGTACAGCATGTCGTTGGTGTCTTGCATGTCGGGCCTCAATTTAATAGGTCACTGTTCCAATTTCAGGACAATCTATCGCAACTTTGCCGACTTATCAAACATTAGGTCCGTCACGACAATTATCTCCATTGACACAACACACCCATTGAAAGGACCTGTCATGAAACTCTTGCACATTGACTCCAGCATCCTGAGCGCCCATTCCGTGTCCCGCCAGCTGACCAAGGACACCGTGGCCCAATGGGTGAACACCCACCCCGGCACCACCGTGGAATACCTGGACCTGGCCGTGGACACCCCCAGCCACCTGTCTGCCGACTCCCTGGGCTTCCGCGCCCCCGCTGGCGCTGACCAAACCGACGTGCAAAAGCGCGAAAACGCCATCTCCGAAGCGCTAGTGACCCAGTTCCTGGCTGCCGACGTGATCGTGGTGGGCGCCCCGTTGTACAACTTCAGCGTGCCCAGCCAGCTCAAGTCCTGGATCGACCGCATCGCCCAAGCCGGCCGCACCTTCACCTACACCGAGACCGGCCCCAAGGGCCTGGCCGGCGGCAAGACCGTGATCGTGGCCTCCACCCGCGGCGGCGTCTACTCCACCAGCGACTGGGGCCGTGCCGCTGAGCACCAAGAGAGCTACCTGCAAACCGTGTTCGGTTTCCTGGGCATCACCGACGTGCGCTTTGTGCGCGCCGAGGGTGTGGCCATGGGCGACGCGAAGAAGGCTGAGGCGTTGGCTGAAGCGGCAAATGGCATTGCCAAGCTGGCGGCTTAATTAGCTTCCGAGCAGACTGGCCCGTGAGGGCTGGTGCTGCGCAAAACAACAAAGCCCGGCAGTACCGGGCTTTGTTTTTGGTGTCACTGCCAACCTAGAAATGAAAGGTAGTCGGAGCGACGCGCAGAGAACAACAAGCGTAGCTTGTGGCTATCTCGCTCGACTGTAGTATTAGACATCGCCGTCTGGTACTTCTAGGCCCAAAGAACGTACGACTTCAAACGAAATGCGCTTGTTTTCTTCGATAGGCATGTTGAGCCATTCGGTCATGTGATTTAGCCCTGGGAAGTGGCTGTCGAGAAGTTTGGCAATTTCTCTCGTGGAAAACTCAACGCGGATTTTATTGTCTTTGTTAGGCTTTCTCGAATGAACCGCGACAGCTGACAAGCACAAGGCGATTGCTTTTAGAGTGTAAGCACGTTCGCCTGTGTAGGCGAAGAAGAATAGCTCGGGCAGTTCATTTACCAGTACAGGAACGTATTCCCGCATTTCTGGTATTTCGAAGAGTTCGCGTGGGTCTTCGTTATATCCGTGGAAGCTAATCTCCACCTTTCCTTGACAATGGGCAGCAAGTTCCTTTGTGCGTAGTATTCGATCAAAGAAGTCTCTGATGGGCGATACGTCTAGTGACTCCACCTCTTGACGATCAATAATGAAGTGGAAGTGCTCTGAAGTTACAAGCACATCATTGATTGCCCAGTAATGCTGTACTTCATCCAGAACGTCGGACGGAGGAGGCAGCAATGTAGACACCCTTTGCTTTGACCCGCTTAGTTTGTTTTCAAACGGGATCGTTATCTTCCAATTGCTTCCGGCTCTTAGCGTGGACTCCGGATTAAAAACCACCCAGTAAATATCTTCCGAAACCGGGTGGCAAATAGCTATCAAAACTGGCGTTGGATAATTCGCGAGGTAGTTGAAGTGCTTGAGTTCCCCCCGAAATACATAGCCCCACTGGTTCTTTTCTGCAAAAAAAGAGCTTCCGTATTTGATCTGCAGGGCAAGCATTTGCCCTGTTACGGTTCCGTCTTCAAGAATGACATCTATCTGAGCGTCGATTCCGAAATCATGCTCTTGATGATTTCTTTTAAAGAGCCAGCCAAACTCTTCGTTTATTACGCGCGAGACTAAGTCGACCCCACGGTCGCCCTTCTGTGCAGCTTTGCTGTAGGTGGGAAATCCTGGTCTCATATGCCTACCGGGAGATAGACCGAAAAAGTGCGAAAAAACATGGGCGAATGTTCATCCGAATGCCTCCCTGCTGCAAGCTAAGTGCTTGTTTTGTTTGAAAGATTTCACCCAATATATCGCACAACCAACTCATAACAAATCGGCAAACTACACAATCTTTTTTGCTCGGCATGCCGTCAAGGCGCAACACCTCGGAGTCGGTGTTCGTGCCACGCAATTTGTAGAAACTCCATCTTTGAGCGCTACTCCTCCAAGACCCCCAACGCCTCCCGCGCCCACGCAATACTTCCCTCCTCATACATGATCCCCTTCTTCAGGATCAGGTGCTGCAGCCGCTTGGCGCGCGGCATGGCGTCACCCCTTGCAAAGTCGCGCGCCTCGATGGCGCGGTAGTGGGCCAGGCGTTCGGTGTGCTGGGCAATGCGGGCGCGAAGTTCATCACTCAAGTCCACTTCATTCAAAGCGGCATCCGCGCGGATCTTGACGGTGAACTCATCCCGCAAATCGGTGGGCGCTGCGGGCTCGCGGGTCCAGCGCACCAGCTCGGCGCGGCCAGCGGGCAGCACCTGGTATTCGCGTTTGCGGGTGGCACCGGCGTCGGGCGCGCTGTCAGAGACGATCCAGCCCTTCTCTTCCATGCGGGCCAGTTCACGGTAAATCTGCTGGTGCGTGGCGTGCCAGAAGTAGCCGATGGACTTGTCAAAGCGCCGCGCTAACTCGTACCCGGAGGAGGGTTTTTCAATCAGCGAAGTGAGCACGGCATGGGCAAGTGACATGCGGGCGAGTCTAAGGGCAGCACTCTAACTATGCAACCAGTTGCATAAATCTGGCTAGACTTCTACACTGCAACTGGTTGCATAGCCACGCGTGCCTTGGTAACGACCGGCCACCCGAACACATAACAGGAGACACCTATGACTGCCACGCTCACCTACCCCCACATGCTCGCCCCTCTGGATTTGGGCTTTACCACCCTGAAAAACCGCGTGCTCATGGGCTCCATGCACGTGGGCCTGGAAGAAGCCAAAGACGGTTTTACCCGCGTGGCCGCCTTTTATGCCGAGCGCGCCAAAGGCGGTGTGGGCCTGATCGTGACCGGCGGCATTGCCCCCAACGACCGCGCCCGCCCCATGCCCGGCGGTGCGGCCATGACCACGCAAAAGGAAGCGGACAAGCACAAGGTAGTGACCGACGCAGTGCACGCCGCAGGCGGCAAGATTTGCATGCAGATCCTGCACTTTGGCCGCTACGCCTACCACCCCGAACTGGTGGCACCCAGCGCGCTCAAGGCACCCATCAGCCCCTTCCGCCCCCATGCGCTGACCACCGAAGAAGTGAGCCAGACCATTGAGGATTACGCTAACGCGGCGGCCCTGGCCCAAAGCGCGGGCTACGACGGCGTGGAGATCATGGGCTCTGAGGGCTACCTGATCAACGAGTTCATTGCCAAACAAACCAACCAGCGCGATGACGAATGGGGTGGCAGCTATGAGAACCGCATCCGCTTCCCGCTGGAGATCGTGCGCAAGACGCGCGAACGGGTAGGCGCTAACTTCATCATCATCTTCCGCCTCTCCATGCTGGACCTGGTGGAAGGCGGCTCTACGCTTGATGAAGTGGTGCAGCTCGCGCAAGCGCTGGAAGCTGCTGGCGTCACCATCCTGAACACCGGCATCGGCTGGCACGAGGCGCGCATTCCCACCATCGCCACCAAGGTGCCGCGCGCGGCATTTGCCTGGGTCACCGAGCAGCTCAAGGGCAAGGTGAAGATTCCGCTGATCGCCACCAACCGCATCAACACCCCAGAAGTGGCCGAGCAAATTCTCAGCAGCGGTCAGGCCGACATGGTGAGCATGGCCCGCCCTTTCCTTGCTGACCCG
>CAZAIR010000267.1:0-4170 GCA_964485225.1 uncultured Burkholderiaceae bacterium | reverse complement strand
GGCGCCGTGCTTCATGCGGGTGAAGACCAGCACTTGCTTCCAGTTGTGCTTGCTGATCAGTTCGGCCAGCAGATCCTTCTTGCGCTCACGCCCCGTCCAGTACACGCGCTGCGACACGGTGTCGGCAGTGGCGTTGCGGCGGGCCACTTCGATCAGCTGGGGCGACTTCAGCAGGCGATCGGCCAAGGCCTTGATCTCGTCGCTGAAGGTGGCGCTGAACAGCAGGGTTTGGCGGTTGCTGGGCAGGGTGGCCATGATCTTCTTGATGTCATGGATGAAGCCCATGTCCAGCATGCGATCGGCTTCGTCCAGCACCAGGATCTCGATGTGGCGCAGGTCCAGGTGGCCTTGCTGCTGAATGTCGAGCAGGCGGCCGGGCGTGGCCACCAGGATGTCCACACCACGGCGCAGTGCATTGATCTGCGGCTGCATGCCCACGCCACCGAACATCACCATGCTGTGCAGGGGCAGGTGCTTACCGTAGGCGCGCACGTTCTCTTCGACCTGCGCGGCCAGTTCGCGGGTGGGCGTCAGCACCAGGGCGCGCACCACGCGTTTGGTCCCGGCCACCGGGGGCTTGGCCATCAGGCGGTGCAGCAAGGGCAGGGTGAAGCCAGCCGTCTTGCCCGTACCGGTTTGGGCGCCGGCCAGCAGGTCACCGCCGTTCAGGACCATCGGGATGGCCTGTTGTTGGATCGGGGTCGGGGTCTCGTAACCCTGTTCGCGAACGGCGCGCAGGATGGGCTCGGCCAGGCCGAGGTCAGCAAAGTTCATGGTGTGGGATTGCCCGGTGTGCGGGCAGGGCGCCGATCGCCGGTCCGGGGAGGACACGGCGCCGTCACGGCGGCGCGAGATGCTAGGGGGACTGCAGACTGCCAGCATGGCCCAGACGGCTGGGGGCGATGCACGGGCTGCAGTGTAGTGGCAGAGCGCACGCCCCAGGGGGTTTGCCCAGGGTGAACGCTTCACAAGACCGCTAGAGTGAGGTAATGCTCATTGATTGGTCCATTTGGTTAGCGGACTCGCGCCGCCTATGGTCAGCCCGCGACTCTGAAAGCGCGGAACTGCGTGCGCGCCATGTGCGGGCCCTGCTGATCACCACGCCATGGACCATGAGTGTCTCCCTGCTGTGCGTGGCCTTGTGTGTGGCCGTGCTGTTGCCTCATGTCGATTCGACGGGCCTGTGGGTGTGGGCCGGTGGGTTGAGCAGCTTGCTGGTGGCCGGCCTGCTGGGGTGGTGGCGACAGCGCGGCCGCTCCCTGGTGGCCGTGAAGCCCAAGATCGTGCGCAATGCCACCCTGCACGCTGCGGCGCTGGGGTTGCTGTGGGGGCTGCTCCCTACGATTTGGTTCGCCGGTGCCGGGCCCGATTTGCGCCTGTTGATCGCTGTGCTCATCACCGGCTTGACCTGTGCAGGAGCCTTGGCTCTGGCCATGCTGCCACCGGCGGCTTTGGCCTACACCGCTGTCATGATGGCCTGTGCGATCGTCAGCTTGGGCTTGGCGGGGGGGGCTTATGCGGGCGCGGTGCAGGTGCTGATGGTGGCCTATACCGCCACTCTGATGGTCACCGTGTTGTCAGTCAGCCGCTTGTTCACGGCGCGTTTGGTCTCGGAGCGCGAGGCGTCGCGCCAGTCGGAGGTGGTGGGTTTGCTGCTACGCGACTTCGAAGAAAGCAGCGCCGACGTGCTCTGGGAGATCGATCGCCAAGGACGGTTTGTCCACCCATCGCTCCGCCTGGCCGAGCTGTTTGAGCGCCCTGTCACGCGCTTGGCGCAATTGCACCTGATGACGGCTCTGCGCTCAATGCAGCAAGAGGGCTCGGGCGGCGCTGACCGTCTGCAGGCATCGTTTGACCGTGGTGAGGCCTTCCGGGACCAGGTGGTACGCGTCAACACCAAGGCGGGCGTGCGCTGGTGGTCGATCACGGCCAAGCCGGTGTTCGCTGACATGGGGCAACCGATGGGCTGGCGAGGCGTTCTGGCTGACGTCACCAACGAGCGCCAGTCCCACCAGCATTTGGCGTACCTGGCCCACTTCGATTCTTTGACCGGTTTGGCCAATCGGGTGAGTGTGCGCAACCGCCTCGTGCAGGTGTTCGAGGGTCAAAGCACGCAACCGCGGCGCGCCGCACTGATGTGCATGGACCTGGACAACTTCAAGGCCATCAACGACACCCACGGCCACAGCTTTGGCGACGCCGTGTTGCAAGAGATGGCGCGCCGACTACGGGGACAAATGCGCAAGCGCGACCTCTGTGGCCGGTTGGGCGGCGACGAATTTGCCGTGGTCCTTGACGACGTTCGCAGCGACGAAGAAGCCCTGGCTTTGGCACAGCGCTTGGTGGTGGCCATGCGCGTGCCGATCGAAACCCAGGGTGTGTTGCTCTCCAGCGGCGTGAGTGTGGGCTTGGCTTTCCTGCCAGAGCATGGCCGCAACGTCGATGAAGCCTTGATGGCCGCCGATTTGGCGCTCTATGCCGCCAAGGCTGCTGGCCGGGGGCGTGTCGAGAGCTTCACACCGGCGCTGGGCGCCAGTCAACGGCGGCGCAATGCCATCGAGCGTGAACTGCGCGAGGCGCTGGTGCGTGATGAGTTGCAGGTGGTCTATCAGCCGCAAGTCGATTTGAAAACTTGGCGCATCGTGGGCGCCGAAGCGCTGGTGCGATGGCATCACCCCACCTTGGGCATGGTGTCGCCCGTTGAGTTCGTGCCGGTGGCCGAAGCCACGGGCTTGATTCACAACATTGGCGCATTTGTGCTGGCCCGGGCTTGCAGCGATGCCGATCGCTTGCTGCCCGGCCTGCGCGTGGCCGTGAACGCCTCGGCGGTGCAGATCCAGAGGCCGAGCTACGTCAACGAACTGCACCAAACGTTGAAGCGCTACAACATCGTGCCCGATCGGATGGAGATCGAGATCACGGAAAGCCTCTTGATGGAAGACGTGGAGGCGGCCATGCGCAACCTGCACGTGATCAAAGAGCTGGGCGTGCGCATCGCGCTCGACGACTTTGGTACCGGCTACTCGTCGCTGGCTTATCTGCGTCGCTTCCCCTTCGACAAGCTCAAGATCGACCGCGCCTTCATCCGCGAACTGATGGGGGCCAGCGATGCCCGCGCCATCGTCCGGACCATCCTGGATCTCGCCAAGGTGCTGGGCATGAGCACGGTGGCCGAAGGCGTAGAGGAACCGGCGCAGCTCGATGTGTTGCAGGGTGTTGGCTGTGCCTTGATTCAGGGCTTCTTGGTTGCGCGCCCCATGCCGCCCCAAGAACTCGCTGACTTGATCGCTCGGTGGGACACCTTGCCCAGGCCGATGTCCAGCGACGATCTGCCGGCCTCCATGCAGGCCGAGCTGTCGGAGCACTGAGCGCAGCACTGCCGGTGTCGTCTGACACCTCGATAATGCCGGGTTCGATTCAACGCGCGGCACTTGACCGCGCTCTCAACTGAGATCACTGCCATGGCGCAATACGTCTTCACGATGAACCGGGTCACCAAGACGGTGCCCCCCAAGCGACAAATCCTCAAAGGGGTGTCGCTGTCGTTCTTCCCCGGAGCCAAGATCGGCGTGCTCGGCCTGAACGGCTCGGGCAAGTCCACCGTGTTGAAGATCATGGCCGGCCTCGACAAGGAGTTCGAGGGCGAGGCCTATCCGATGCCCGGCATCAAGATCGGCTACCTGCCCCAGGAGCCTCAACTTGCGCCTGAGCAAACCGTGCGTGAAGCGGTGGAGGAGGGTGTGGGTGGCGTGTTGGCCGCCAAGAAGCGCTTGGACGAGGTTTACGCGGCTTACGCCGACGAGAACGCCGACTTCGACGCCCTGGCCGCTGAGCAGGCCGAACTCGAGGCCGTGATCGCTGCCAGCGGTGGCGAGAACACCGACTTGCAGCTGGAGTTGGCTGCCGACGCGCTGCGTCTGCCGCCCTGGGACGCCATCATCGGCAAGCTGTCAGGCGGTGAAAAGCGGCGCGTGGCCCTGTGCCGCCTGTTGCTGAGCAAGCCCGACATGCTGTTGCTCGACGAACCCACCAACCACTTGGATGCTGAGTCGGTCGAGTGGCTGGAGCAGTTCCTGCAGCGCTTCCCGGGCACCGTGGTGGCCGTGACCCACGATCGCTACTTCCTGGACAACGCCGCCGAGTGGATCCTGGAACTCGACCGCGGCCACG
>CAZAIR010000266.1:0-4217 GCA_964485225.1 uncultured Burkholderiaceae bacterium | reverse complement strand
TTTGCCTGCGCCGTGGTGAGACGGCATGAGACGCCACGACGACTCGCGGCTGCAAACTGTTCATTCGACTGGGATTTTGGAACCACATGAGACGGGATGAGACCGTCTGTGGTGCAGGGTTCGAAATTCCCTATGAAGTTGGTGGAGATTTCGATCGAGTTCTTGCAAGAGTTCTTGCAGCCCATGGCAGCGTCCCCGCCGCCGAAGGTCGCTACCCGCCGATACCGACCCATCGACCGTCCACCACCCGAGCTCGACCCAGGGCCACCAGGGTGTCGAGCAAGGTGGGCAGGCGGTCGCGCCAGCGGCCTCGGCCGTTGAAGTGCGCGGCCAGGCCTTCGATGTCCAGACTGCGACCGGCGCTGGACAGCACCTCTGCCACCGCCTTGATTTGCTCGGTGAGCCCAGTGGGCCAGGGACGCTGCACCACCGATGCCTGGGCGGGTGTCACCTCGGTAGCGTCGTCCTCGCCCGCATCCTCCGCCCCGGTGTCGAGCGATGCCTGCTCGCCTTGCCCTGCCTGCTGGAATTCGGGCCGCAGCCAGCGGACCGTGCCGGCGGCTTCCTCGGCGGCGCGCCTAGCGTTCAGTTCGACCAGCCGCACGAGCAGCGTGTCGGTATCAGCGGGCAGTGTCAGGTCTGCCCAGCCATAGGCATGCAACACCGCAGCGTCCAGCTCGTCGTGCAGGCTCTTGAGCACGCCGACCAGGCCGTGTTCGTGGACCACCTTCTCCTTGGCAGTCAACGGCTCGCCGCTGCGCAGCTTCTCCAGCACGTTGTACGTGGCTGTGAGGGTGGCCTCAGGATGGGCCGCGAGTTGGGCCTTGCGGTGGGCGTCGATCTGTTCGGCCAATAGGCGGATGCCCTCGGCCAGCGCTGAGGCCGGCTCCACGTCGGGGAAGGGAAACGCCTCAAAGCAGATTGACTTGCTGTACACCGGGTCATTGCCGACACCCAAGCGTCCACCAGCCGTCAGCGCCCAGGCTCCATGCACGGCGCTCGACAGCACGCCCAGGTGTAGGGCGTCGGCGCTCGCCACGACAATGAGCTTGTCATCCGGCAGGATGGAGGCATCAAGCCACTGGAACACCCGGTGCTTAGCCACCTGCCCGGTGACAATATAGCGAGGCAAGCCCTCGATGGACTCCCGCATGCGGGGCTGATCCTCAGCAAACCGCCACCAGAAGTCGCGCCGCTTTGGGCGAGGGTTCTGGTCCCGCTCGGGTTTGACCCGCTCCAGTAGCCACTGATAGACAGCCGGGAAGCGCTGCCGCACGTCGTCGGCCTGGAGCCCGAACAGGTCGATGACAAGCACGCCTCGGGGCGTGCCGGTCAGATCGCGGCCATTGCGGTAGGGTCGGATGTGCCTGTCCAAACCTGGAACCGTGCCCAGGCCCAGGCTCCGTGCTTCGTTCGGGGTGACGATGAAGCCCGCCCCGTGGGGTATCACGCCGCGGTTGGACAGCCGGGCGTTGGCCTGCAGTCGCTTCGCCCCGGCGACGTTGGCGCCGACCTTGAGGTCGGCATGGATGACGCCCTGTCGGGTCAGCAACTCCACTGCGACTTCGCCATTGTCAGCCTCCCTTTCCTGGGTGACGGTCTGCAGCTTGCCCTCGGCCGTGCCGCGCACGCCCACGGACATGGCGATACGCACCGCCGCACCGTTCGCACTGTCCACCCATGGGTGGTCAGGCACGGCGTAGACCAGGCTCAGCGGCGGCGTCGCGGCCTGGTGCGCCTCGATCACCCTCCGATTGAAAATCATCGTCAGGCTGTTGGTCGTGATGAGACCGAAGCGCTCGGCATGCCCCTGGCGCACGGTGTCGGCAGCCTTGTGCCACCAGTACATGACGAAGTCGGCGCTCTCAGGCACCTCGGGCCACGCGGCGCGCAAGGCGTCGGCGTAGCCGTCGCCCAACGCCAAACGCATGCGCTTGTTACCGATGAAGGGTGGGTTACCCACGATGAAATCGGCCTGGGGCCACGTGGCCTGCCGGGGATTCACGTAGCGCCACTGCACCACCTGCGCGGCTTCGTCGGGCACGGGTTGGCCGGTGACGGGGTGCGGCTTGACGGTCTCGCCATCCCAGCGTGTCAGCACCTGGCCGGCCGCGTCGGTCATCGGCTCCTGGCGGTCGTAGGCCAGCACCGCGTCCCGGTGCTCGATGTTGCCGTAGTCCTGCACCACCGGCTCGGCCATGTTGCCACGCCCGTAGGTGCGGATGTGCCACTGCAGGAAGCCGATCCACAACACCAGTTCAGCCAGGGCGGCGGCGCGTTCGTTCAGCTCCATCCCCCGCAATTGCTCAAGGGTGACGGTCTCGCCAGCCAGGTCGAGTGCATCCTGGGCGTCACCGATGGCGATGAGCTGGTTCAACACCTCGCCCTCCAGCCGCTTCAGATGCTCCAGCGTCACGTACAGGAAGTTGGCGCTGCCGCAGGCCGGGTCCAGCACCCGCAGGGTGCACAGGCGGTGCAGGAAGTCCTTCAACTGCCGGCGGGCCTCGGCCCACTTGGCGCGCACGGCGGCCTCGTGCCGGTCCAGCGCGGCGAAGTCCTTCTTGGTCTTGATCGCGGGCGGGTGGGCCTCCAGCTCGGCGGCCTCGTGCGCCAGCAGCAATGCGGCGGCCTGGGCATTGGCCCACTCGGCACGTAGAGGTTCGATCACGGTGGGCAGCACCAGCCGTTCCACGTAGGCGCGTGGGGTGTAATGGGCACCCAGGGCGTGGCGTTCGTTCGGATCGAGCGCGCGTTCCAGCAGGGTGCCGAAGATGGCGGGCTCCACCTCGCGCCAGTTGGCGCGGGCGGCCTGGACCAGCAGGTCGATCTGCTCGGGCGTGAGCAGCAGGCTGTAGCCATCGGCACTGGCGCCCTTGAAGAGCTTGCCGTTGAACTTGAGAACCGACTGCACCAGCGCCACCGAGAAGCCACCCCGGTCCATGTCAGTCCACAGGCTGCGCAGCATCAGCTGCAGGGTGACCGGGTTCTCCCGGTGCTGCAGCAGGAGCGCCTGGAACGAGCCCTTGGGCAGCAGTTCGACGTCCTCCGCGAACATGCTGAACAGGCAGCGCGAGAGGTAGGCGGCCACGGCGTCCGGCGCATGCCCCGCCTGCTCCAGCGAGCGGGCCAGCAGCGCTAGCTTGTTCGACACATCCCGGGTGACCTTGGCTGCGATGAGCGCGGGATTCAGATCGTCCGGCTGCGTCCAGATTTTTCGCAGGCGCTCCAATACCTCCGCTTTCGTCAGGTCGGTCAGCGGGATGCGGTGGCTGCGCGGGTCAGGAAAGGGCGTGTAGGTGCCGCCGCTGCGGCTGAACTCCGCGTACACCTCGATGACGGTACCCACGTCCACGACCATCACGAACGGCGGGCGGCCCTCTTCGGCGGGAAGCGCACGCGCATAGCTTTCACCCTGGCTGCGGGCGCGCAGCAGGCCATCGTCGAATCCTTTGGTGTGGCTTCCGGCCTTGAGCTTCTTGGCCTCCAGCACGAAGTGGGCGCGCTTGTAACAGTCGATGCGGCCGGCGCTGGTCGAGCCGTCGCCGTGGCTGAAGGTGACGGGGCGCTCGAACATGTAGTCCTGCGCAGGCGTGGGGTGGGGCTTGGCGACGCCGAGCAGCTCGCACAGGTCCATCACGAAGGTCTGGGCGGTGGCCAACTCGCTCGCAGTCACGCCCTGCCAGCGCTTGATGAAGGCCTGTGCTGACGGTGTCGTTGCATCCATGCGGGCATGATAGGAGCAGACGGGACGCACGCTTGGTGCGGCCTGGCGCCACCGCAACTTCAATCGCCACCGAATCGCCCCGGCCAGCCGGGCTGTTTCGTGTGGCAGTTGCCTTGACCGGCTTGATGCCGCGCCGGCCACGCGGTCTACTCGGGGCTCCCATGAGGTTCCTGGTCCTCGTGCCCATCGCGGGCATCACCAGGCGTCGCAGTCGTTACCTGCCCCATGAAAATTGGCACGGTGTTACCGCTGTGCCTCGAGCCGTCCAGCGCCGTCCTTGTTGATGGCGCCGGCCACGGACTGAAGAAGTCACCGGCCAGGCCATCGAGCCGTCCGGTGCAGCGTGCAAACGCAGTGAGATTGGCACGGCCTCACCGCTGTGCCATGCGTCGCCGCCCGGCGCCGTCCTTGTGGATGGCGCCAGCGGTGAACTGAAGAAGGCATCGGCCAGGCCACCGAGCCGGCTGGTGCGCCGCGTCGTCACTGGAAGCTT
>CAZAIR010000265.1:1051-4222 GCA_964485225.1 uncultured Burkholderiaceae bacterium | reverse complement strand
CCACGGCGTGGAAGCCCTGACCTTGCGCGAATGCGCGCGCCGCGCCGGCGTGTCGCATGCCGCGCCGGCGCACCACTTCGGCGATGCGCGCGGGCTGCTCACCGCGTTCGCCACGGTGGGCTTCGAACGCCTGGCCGACCTGATGCAAGGCTACCGGGATGCCGCCGCGGACGACCCCGTGCATCGGCTGGTGGCCGTGGGCCAGGCGTACATCGACTTCGCGATCGCCCACCGGGCGCACTTCCAGTTGATGTTCGGCGCCGACCGGCTGGATTCGGCCGATGCCGCGCTGCAGCGCGCCGGCATGCGCAGCGGCGACATGCTGCGCCAGGCCATGACCGAGGTGATGGCCGCCCGCCACCTGACCGCCGACACGCTGCCGCAACGCCTGCTGCTGGCCTGGTCGGCGGTGCATGGCTACGCCACGCTGGTGATCGAGGGCCAGTGCCTCACGCTGTTCGGCCTGGGCGTGGACAACCCCGCCAAGGCCAGCGCCGCCGGCGCCGCGATGCTGGCGTTGCTGGAGCCCTCGCTCGCCAACCTGCCCGCGAAGCCGCCGGGCCGCAAGGCCGCCCACCCATGAGGCTGTGGCTGAAGCGCCTGCTGGCCCTGCCGGTGGCGCTGCTGCTGCTGTTCGAGGAATGGGGCTGGGAGCCGCTGCAGCGTGCCGCCGCCTGGCTGGCGCGCTGGGCGCCGCTGCGCGGGCTGGAAGCGCGCATCGCCGCGCTGCCGCCCTATGCGGCGCTGGCGGTGTTCGTGCTGCCCTCGCTGGCGCTGCTGCCGGTGAAGCTGGCCGCGCTGTGGCTGATCGGCCACGGCCATGCGCTGGCCGGCGCCGGCGTGATCGTGGCGGCCAAGCTGCTCGGCACCGCGGTGCTGGCGCGGCTGTTCAGCCTGACGCAGCCGGCGCTGATGACGCTGCCCTGGTTCGCCCGCGCCTACGCGCGCTGGACGGCCTGGAAGGCCGAGCTGTTCGCGTGGGTGCGGGCGTCGTGGGCGTGGCGCATGGGGCGCGTGATCAGGCGCGCAGCAGCGCGGCGACTTTCTCGCGCAGGCCTTCGGGGCTGACCGCGCCCGGCGCCATCGGCGCATCGGCCACCAGCCCCACCGGGCTGAACAGCCCGCGCCGGAACGGCTTGACCATCGCCTGCCCGCGCTCCACGCGCGAGAAGAACGAACCCCAGAGGTTGGTCAGCGCCACCGGCACCACCGGCACAGGCCGGCGTTCCAGGATCTTCATGATGCCGGCCTTGAAGGGCATCAGCTCGCCGTCGCGCGTGATGCCGCCTTCGGGGAAGATGCCCAGCAGGTCGCCGTCGGCCAGCACCTGGTCGGCCGCGTCGAAGGCGGCGGCGTAGGTGGCCGGGTCCTCCTTCTGCGGCGCGACGGGAATCGCCTTGGCCAGCCGGAACAGCCAGCCGAGCACCGGCGTGGCGAAGATGCGGTGGTCCATCACGAAGCGGATCGGCCGCGGGCTGGCCGCCATCAGCAGCACCGGGTCGATGAAGCTCACGTGGTTGCAGGCCACGATCGCCGGGCCCTGCACCGGGATGTGCTCGTCGCCCACCACGCGGAAGCGGTAGATCAGGCGCGACAGCAGGAAGGCGATGAAGCGCAGCAGGTACTCCGGCACCAGCAGGAAGATGTACAGGCCCACCACCGCATTGGCCAGCGCGACCAGGCCGAACACCTGCGGGATCGTGACGCCATGCGTCAGCAGCTGCCCGACGATCAGGCTGCTGGCGATCATGAACAGCGCGTTCAGGATGTTGTTGGCCGCGATGATGCGGGCGCGGTGCGTCTTCGGCGAGCGCAGCTGGATCAGCGCGTACATCGGCACGCTGTACAGGCCCGCGCTGAGCGACAGCGCGAACAGGTCGAACAACACGCGCCAGTGCGTGGGTTGCGCCAGGAAGGCGCCCAGGCCCTGCGCCGGCACCGCCGGCAGCCCGCGCGAGGCGAGGTACAGGTCGAACGCGAACACGCTCATGCCGATGGCGCCCAGCGGCACCAGGCCGATTTCCACGTGGCGGCGGCTCAGCAGCTCGCACAGCAGCGAGCCGGTGCCGATGCCGATGGAGAACACCACCAGCAGGGCCGAGGCCACCTGTTCGTCGCCGTGCAACACCTCCTTGGCGAAGCTGGGGAACTGGCTGAGGAAAACCGCGCCGAAGAACCACATCCAGCTGATGCCCAGCAGGGAGCGGAAGACCACGATGTTGCCGCGCGCCAGCTTCAGGTTGCGCCAGGTCTCGGTGAAGGGGTTCCAGTTGATCTTCAGCCCCGGGTCGGCTGCGGGCACCATGGGGATGCGCGCCGCCGTGACCCGACCCACGATGGCCAGGGCCACGCAGGCGAAGGCCACGTTCTGGTGGCCCACCTCGGGCATGGCCACCACCAGGCCACCCACCACATTGCCCAGCAGGATGGCGACGAAGGTGCCCATCTCGATCATGCCGTTGCCGCCGGTGAGTTCACGCTCGCCCAGCACCTCGGGCAGGTAGGCGTATTTCACCGGGCCGAACAGCGTGGACTGCAGGCCCATGAGGAAGATGCAGCCCAGCAGCACACCGACCTGGCCCATGATGAAGCCCCAGGCCGCGATCAGCATGATGGCGATCTCCAGGTCCTTGGTGAAACGCATGAGGCGCGTCTTGTTGTACTTGTCGGCCAGCTGGCCGCTGGTGGCGCTGAACAGCACGAAAGGCAGGATGAACAGCGCGCCGATCACCAGGCCGGCCAGCGCGGGCGGCAGCCAGCCCACGCTGAGCTGGTAGGTGACCATCACCGTGAAGGCGAACTTGAAGAGGTTGTCGTTGGCAGCGCCGGTGAACTGCGTCCAGAAGAAGGGGGCGAAGCGGCGCTGGCGCAGCAGGGCGAACTGGTTGGGATGGGCGTCGGCCGCCGCGGCTTGCTGGCCCTGCGGCCAGGCTTGGTCGAAATCGCGCAAGATGGTCTCCCGGTTTATCGTTGTTGCTTGGCATTCTGCCCGAGCAGATGCAAGGCCTTGATGACAGGCCAGGCGGCCAGCGCGGCCACGAGGTGCTTGAGGCTGTGGCCCGAGACGAGCTGCGCCGTGGCATCAAAAATCACGTGGTCGGCCAGTTCGCAGAGCTTGGCCACGGCATAGATGGCGATGATGAGCCCCCAGCGCACGGCCAGGCCGCCGCT
>CAZAIR010000265.1:0-1041 GCA_964485225.1 uncultured Burkholderiaceae bacterium | reverse complement strand
GGGCAGCAGGTTGGCGCTGGACCAGCAGACCCAGGCGCCCAGCACCGCCCAGAGCAGCACCACGGCTGCCAGTCCCTGGCCGGCCCGCGCGCTGATGCGGCTGGCCGTGGCCAGGCCCAGCAGGCCGGCGAAAGCGACACTCATGCCCAGGCGATCGATGAAGAGACCCGCGTCGTCAGCACGCCCGTGGTACCAGCCCGAGGCCAGGGCCGTGAGCAGCAGGCCGGCAAAAAAAAGCGCGGCCAACACGCGCTGCGCGCCGTCCAGCGCCGTGGCCGGCACACGGCCCAGCACACGCAGGCCCCAGAGCCCGAAGAGCGCAAACGGCAGATTGCTCAGCACGTCCAGTGCGCAGGGCAGGCCCAGCCAGGCGCGCTGGTCCGCATAGTCGTGGATGTGTGGCGCCTGCGCCAGCGGCGGGCCGAAAACAGCCAGCAGGGCCAGGGCCGCGAAGGTGCCCAGCAGCAGGGCTTCGGCGCGGGAGAACGATGGAACCATGGAGAACTCCGGGAATGACGATGGCCGCACTGTGGGGTGCGCGCATCGCAAACAAGAGCATTTCATGCGACTTCCACACTTCTGTCTACCGGGAGTATCGATAATCGATACCCAGGAGACAGCCCCTCATGAGCACCACCGCCGACCTCGTCCTGGCCCTGAAGAAGGAACTGAAAGCCGCCCACCTGACCTACGCCGACCTGGCGAAGAAGCTGGGCATGGCCGAGAGCAGCGTCAAGCGCATGCTGGCCCGGGGCGACATGCCGCTGTCGCGCATCGACGCGATCTGCCGCGCGCTCAAGCTGGACTTCGGCGAGCTGGCGCGCCGCGTGGCCGATGCCCAGCCCCTGCTGGCCGAGCTGACGCAGGCGCAGGAAAAGGCCGTGGTGGCCGACAAGAAGCTGCTGCTGGTGGCCATCTGCGTGCTGAGCCAGTGGACGCTGGAGCAGATCGTGGCGAGCTACCGCCTGAGCGAGGCCGAGGGCGTGAAGTACCTGGCGCAGCTGGACCGCATCGGCATCATCGAGCTGCGGCCGCTGAACC
>CAZAIR010000264.1:0-4285 GCA_964485225.1 uncultured Burkholderiaceae bacterium | reverse complement strand
GGCCGGGCCAGCAGCTCGGTGATGTAGTTGGCCGCCTGGCCGCCGCCGTTGCGGCGGTCGTCAACGATCAGCGCCGGTTTGTCGGCCTGCGCGAAGTACATGCGGTTGAAGTAGGTGAAGCCGCCCGCGCCGGTGTCGGGCAGGTACACGTAGGCCACCTTGCCGCCGCTGGCCTTGTCGACCGCCTCGCGGTTGCGCTCCACCCAAGTCCATTGGCGCAGCGCCGCCTCGTTGGCGATGGGCTGCACCACGATTTGCCGGCGGCCCTGCGTGCCGTCGGCCGACTTGGCGAGGGTCAGCGTGACCTGCTTGCCCACCTGGTTCTCGAGCAGCGCGTACAGGTTGCGCGTGCCGCTCAAGGCCTGGCCGTTGACGGCCAACAAGAAGTCGCCCACCTGGGCGGCCTGCCCCGGCACGGCCAAGGGGCTGCGCAGGAAGGGGTTGAAGGCGTCGCCGGTGTGGATCTTGGCGATGCGCCACGCGCCTTGCTCGTGCGTGAAGTCGGCGCCCAGCAGGCCCACGGGCACGGGCGTCTCTTGGTGCACGTCGCCCCCGCCCAGGCGGTTGTGGCCCACCTGCAGCTCGCCAATCATCTCCACCAGCAGCTCGTTCAGGTCCTCGCGGCGCTGCACGTGCGCCAGCAGCGGCAGGTAGCGCTGGTACACGCCGTCCCAGTCCAAGCCGTGCATCGTGGGGTCGTAGAAGAAGGCCTTCTGCATCCACCAGGTTTCGTCAAAGATCTGCTTCCACTCGGCGCGGGGGTCGATGCGGGCCTTCAGGCCGCTCAGGTCCAGGGGCTTGGCGTCAGCCTTGTCGTTGGCATCGGCCACTTCCAAGCGGCCACGGCCCAGGTCGAGCAGCAGCTTCTTGCCGTCGCCACTCAGGCTGAAATCGGCCACGCCGGCGCGAACGAGTTTGGCCTTGCGCTCTTCGAAGTCGAAGCGATGCAGGTCGGCCGGTGCGGGCCCATCGCCGCCGGCATTGCCGTCGCGAACGATGCCGGGCTGGCGGCGGTCGAGCAGCCACAGCGCGCCGTCGGCGGCCACGGCCAGCGCCTGGTTGTCGCGCTCGGGGATCGGCAGGGGCACGATGCGCTGGGCCAAGCCGGCGAAATCGATGCGCACCGGCTTGACCTTGGGCTCGGGCGCCTTGGCGGCCTCGGGTTTGGCGCCAGCGGCGGGGGCGGCCGGCTTCGGCTCGTCCTTCGGCGGCTCTTCGTCGCCCGCCTTGGGCAGCAGGGGCGAGGCCCCGTCGGCCGCGAGCACGGCAGCGTACACGCCGGCACGCAGCGGGCGCTCCTGGGTGCTCATGTCCAAGCCCACGCGGGTGGGGCCGGCGTTGGTGCTGGCCGTGAAGAACAGCAGGTCGCCCTTGCGCGAGAACACCGGGTTCTCGGCGCTGACCAGCGGGTCGCTCACGGGCTGCAGCTGGCCGGTCTGGAAGTCGAACACCACCACGCGCGTGAGGTGGTTGGCCTCGCGGATCGTCGTGGCCAGGAAACGGCTGTCGGGCGAGAAGCTCAGTTCAAAGCCCCCGCCGAAACCCTGCCGCCGCGGGCTGACGGCGATGCGCTGCAGCGCCGGCTTGGCCGCCTTCAGGTCCAGCGCGTGCAACTGCAAGCGCTGGTCGGCCAAGATCAAGCGCTGGCCATCGGGGCTCCAGGCCCGGAGGGTGAAGTAGTCGTCGGCGGGCAGCAGGTGCGTCACCGCGGGGCCGGGCTGCCCGGCATCGTTTTGCGGGCGGATCACGACCTGGTGGCGGCGGCCGGCGGCGTCGCTCAAGAAAGCGACACGCTGGCCATCGGGGCTCCACAGCGCGTCTTTCTCGCGCACGCCGCTGGTCTCGGTAAGGTTGCGCAGGCTGCCGTCCTTCACTGGCACGGTGAAAACTTCGCCGCGGGCGCTGATCACCACGCGCTTGCCCGTGGGGCTCAAGCTAGCCCCTTCGATGCTGCGCGCCGCGTCCTTCCACTGCGCGCGCAGCTGCGGGCTGTCGGCGCTCAGGTCCACGGCGATGTCGGTGGCACCGCTGCCGTCCACCTGGATGGACTTCAAACGGCCGCCCACCTCGTAGACCAAGGTGCTGCCCTGCGCGTCCACGCTCTTGACATCCCAGGTCGCTTCGCGAGTCAGCTGGCGCAGGGCTTGGGTCTTGGTGTTGAACACGAACAGGTTCGCCGCCTTGCCGTCGCGATCGGAGATGAACACCACCTCGTCGCCGACCCACACAGGGTTGAAGTCACTGGCGTTCACGTGCGGAATCGTGACCCAGGTTTGGCGTACGGGGTCGACGATCCACACCGGCGGAGTGGAGCCGCCGCGGTGCAGGCGCCAACCGCTTGGGCCGCTGTAAGCCATGTTGTAGGGGCGGTAGGCCAGGCGCTGGCCGTCGGGCGACCATGTGCCCTCGAAGGCCTGTGCCTCCATCACCTTGCGCTCGAAGCCACCGCCCACGGGCACCTCGTACAGCTGGTTGCTGCGGCCGTTGAGCACCTCGCGCGGGCTGGCGAACAGCACGCGCTGGCCGTCGCGGCTCCAGCCGCTGACCACGTCGCGCCCCGGGTGCCAGGTCAGACGCTGCGGCGTACCGCCGGCCACGGGAATGACGTACACGTCCACGTTGCCGTCGTAGGCGGCGCTGAAGGCGATCCGCTGGCCGTCAGGCGAGAAGCGCGGTGCGAACTCAGCGGCGGCGTGGCTGGTGAGGCGGCGCGGGTTGGCGCCGTTGCGGTCGGCCACCCACAGGTCGCCGCCGTGTACAAAGGCCAGGGCTTGGGCCGACAGCGCCGGCTGGCGCAGCAAGCCGGTGGGCGCGGCCGTGGCCGACAAAGAAGCCACCAGCAAACTGGCGGCCAATGCAAGAGTTGTGCGCATGATGTGGGGGTCAAGCTGGGCAGAAAACCGCACCCTAGCGGCAGCTGCGCCCAATGCCGAACGGCACCCCAGCGCGCGGCTACCGCAAACGAACCAAGCGCAGCGCCAGTGGCACACAGGCCAAGGCCAGCCACAGCGCGTAGCCGGCCAACTTGCCATCGGCCCCCAGCCACAGCAGCCCCGCCACCACCCCGGCGCAGGCCGCGGCCAGGCTTTCCAGCCACAAACGGCGCCACGCGGTGCGCGCCAACGCTTGGCGCCACACCCAGCCTTTGGCCAGCGAGACCAGCAACAAGGTCACGAAGAAGGGCGCGGCGAACAGGTTGGCGATGTGCCAGAGAGCGTCAATGGGCGTCATAAGGCCTCGAGGTGGGGCGGAAATTTTAGAATCCGGTCCATGTCTGTTTTTGCCGTCGGCCTGAACCACGCCAGTGCCCCGCTCGCCCTGCGCGAGCGCTTGGCGTTTTCAGCCGATGCGCTGAAGGCCCCGTTGACCCAGTTGAAGCAGCACCTGGGCGGCGGCGAGGCCGCGCTGCTGAGCACCTGTAACCGCACCGAGATTTACGTGGCCGGCCCGCCCGAGTTGGCCCAGCCGACCCTGGGCTACCTGGCCGAGCTGGGCGGGATGAACGAGGCGGCGCTGCGCCCCCACACCTACTTGCACCGCCACGGCGACGCCGCCCGCCACGCCTTCCGCGTGGCCGCTGGGCTGGATTCGATGGTGCTGGGCGAGCCGCAAATCCTGGGGCAGCTCAAGCACGCTGTGCGCGAAGCCGGCGACGCCGGCACCCTGGGTAGCACCTTGCACCAGCTGTTCCAGCGCGGCTTTGCGGTGGCCAAAGAGGTGCGCACCAGCACCGAGATTGGCGCCCACAGCATCAGCATGGCCGCAGCCGCGGTGCGCCTCGCGGCCGAGTTGTTTGAAGACCTGAGCGAAACCCGCGTGCTGTTCGTGGGCGCCGGCGAAATGATCGAACTGGCGGCCACGCACTTCGCGGCGCGCAACCCCAAAGCCCTGGTGGTGGCCAACCGCACCCCCGAGCGCGGTGCGCACCTCGCCGCGCGCTTTGGCGGTCAGTCGATCGCCCTGAGCGATCTCAGCCACCGCTTGGGCGAGTTCGACATCGTCGTCAGCTGCACCGCTTCCAGCCTGCCCTTGATCGGCCTGGGCGCGGTGGAGCGCGCCCTCAAGGCCCGCAAGCGCCGCCCGATGTTCATGGTCGACCTGGCCGTGCCGCGCGACATCGAGCCCGAGGTGGCGCGCCTGTCGGACGTCTACCTCTACACCGTCGACGACCTGTCGGCGCTGGTGCAGACCGCCGGCGAGAAGCGCCAGGCCGCCGTCGAGCAGGCCGAGGCCATCATCGACGCCGGCGTGCAGAGCTTCGCCCACTGGCTGGACCAGCGCGCCG
>CAZAIR010000263.1:0-4322 GCA_964485225.1 uncultured Burkholderiaceae bacterium | reverse complement strand
CGGCCCCAGAAGGTCGAAGCTGCAGCGCCGGTGTCGGAATTCAGACCGCTTTCGAGTTGGAAGCTGGCCTTCAGACCGCCGCCCATGTCTTCCACGCCCTTGAAGCCAATGCGCGAGGCATTGTTTTCAACACGCCAAACGCGGGCGGCGCCGTTGACCTTTTGGTTCTCAACGGTGGTGTTGATACGGCCGTACAAGGTGACCGAGCTTTGGGCGAACGCCGGGGCTGCGACAGCAGCAGCCACCAGAGCGAGGGCGGACAGAGTGAATTTCTTCATCATGGGCCTTTTCAAATAGGTTTCAGGGTGCCGTGAGCAGAAGCGCCCATGGCCAATTCATCGTCGAACGAGTATAGGCAGCGCACCCACAGTACCTAGGGACATGACGCGGTTGCGCAACAACGCCCCCTAAGCTGAAGTCCAAGTGACGTCGCACTGCCGAGCCCGCGCCGCCTCCAACAAGGCTCGCAATGGCCATGCCCGCACTTGCAGCCCCGGCACGGGTACGTCAGCGTCGCCCGCATCGGATGCGTCGGGCGGAACCCCTTGGGCGGCAGCCAGTGCCTGTGCCAGGTGCTCCAGAGCGGCATCGATCTGCTCGCCGCGAAAGATCCCCTGTTCAGCCGGCGCCCGGCCCAAGGCTTGCAGCACTTCAGTGGCTTGCGCACCCAACATCAAGATGTCGGCACCGGCTTTCGAGCGGAATACGGTCAGCATGCGGGCTCGGTCGCCGGGCCGACGGGCTGGAAAAAGAAGGCGAGGCGGTTGCGAGGCCGGAGGTATTGGGCTGCGGCAGGCGGCAAATCGGCCGGTCTCAGGCTGCGGCGAATGCCCAGGCTGGGCTCCTCCTCCAGATTGAGCACCAGGGCTTCACTGGCGGGCACTTGCGTGTCATGCACCAGTACCTGGGGCTTGAGGGGCCGCAATGGGTTGACAGCCACCACCAGGGCATACCGCTCGTCGGTCAGTTGCACCGCTGAGCCGGGGGGATAAACGCCCATCATCCGAATAAAGGCGTTGAGCAGCGTGGCGTCATAACGGCTGCGCCCTTGCGCAAACATCAGCGACAGCGCTTCGTGAGGGGTGTGGCTGCGCTGGTTCAAGGGGGCATTGCACAGGCCGTCAAATCGATTCACCAGAGCCACGACACGGGCGAGGGGGTGCATGCGGTCGCCGGTCAGCTTGGCCGGGAAGCCACTGCCGTCGGCATGTTCATGGTGCTGGGCAATCACGGCCAGGGCGTCGGCGTGCAGACCCAGCTTGTGGCCCAAGGCCGCGCCGCGTGCCACGTGCTGTTGGTAGGCCGCCATTTCGGCCGCGGTGAAGCCGTCATTGCGGAAACGGAAACGGGCATCCACCTCGGCCTTGCCGATGTCATGCAGCAAGGCGCCAGTACCCAGTGCGATGAGTTCGGTCTCCCCAAAGCCGCAGGCACCGGCCAGCAGCAATGACACCAAGGTGACATTCAGGGAGTGGGCGCCAGCCCTGTCGCCCGCGGCTTCGGTGAGCAGGCGCAGGTTCATGTCGCCCATGCCGAGCATCTTGTGCACCAAGGAGCTGGCCAGTGCATGCGCTTGCTCCCCAGCGGCCTTCGGGTTACGGGGTACGGTGGCCAGCATCTCCACGGCGGCCTTGGCCGCTTCGCCGTACTGGGCTTCACACAAGGCCAAGGCTTCGCGCTGGCGCTTGACAGCTTCCCGCCGCGCCGCAGCGATCTGCGCCTGACGATCGGCCACAGGGGCTGCGTTGCTGGGGGCCGGAGCGGCAGCCTCCGCAGCGGTGTTGACCGCCACTTCAATGCTCTGCTCGGGGGACCAGCGTACCTGGCGCAGGCCCAGCCCCCGGATCACCACCAGCTGGTCTTCCGACGTGATGCGGAAACTCGAAAGTGGGAACGGATGGCGCATCCAACCCACATCCAAGTGAATGAACATGCCCACCCGCAGGTCAGCGACGTCAATGCGTTCTTCAACGGCCATGCAGTGCAATCAACAAGACAGATGGTTACCAGTATGGGCCAGCCTCGCACAATGACTGGATCTAGGAGACCCTGATGCAAGCCTACCTCTGTGATGCACTCCGCACGCCCATCGGCCGCTACGGCGGCGCGCTGGCCACCTTGCGCCCTGATGACTTGGCGGCTTTGGTGATCCGCACCCTGGTGTCGCGCCAGCCGGGGCTGGACCCCGCGGCCATCGACGACGCGGTGCTGGGCTGTGCCAACCAAGCCGGCGAAGACAACCGCAATGTGGCGCGCATGGCGGTGCTGCTGGCGGGCTTGCCGCTGGCAGTGCCCGGCACAACGGTGAACCGCCTGTGCGGCTCCGGGCTGGACGCTGTGGGCCTGGCGGCGCGCAGCATTGCCGCGGGCGAGGCCCAACTGATGCTGGCCGGCGGCGTGGAAAGCATGAGCCGTGCGCCTTTCGTGAGCCCGAAAGCCACCGAGGCGTTTGCGCGCAACCCGAGCGTGTTCGACACCACGATCGGTTGGCGGTTCATCAATCCGGTGATGCAGGATCTGTACGGCACAGACAGCATGCCCGAGACGGCAGAGAACGTGGCCGAAGCGCGTGGCATTGCGCGCGACGATCAGGACCGCTTCGCGCTGGCCAGCCAAACCAAGGCCCTGGCAGCCCGGGAGCGCGGCTTCTTCGAGGGCGAGTTGGTGCCCGTGCCGGTGCCGCAGCGCAAGGGTGAACCCCTGCTGGTGACGCAGGACGAGCACCCCCGCGCCACCTCCCTGGCGGCGCTGGCGGCGCTCAAGCCCATCGTGCGGGCGGGCGGCTCTGTAACGGCCGGCAATGCCTCAGGCGTGAATGATGGTGCCTGCGCGCTGCTGCTGGCCAGCGAGGCTGCGGCCCGCACCCACGGCCTGACGCCCCGCGCCCGCGTCCTGGGCATGGCTACGGCGGGCGTCCCCCCCCGGCTGATGGGCATCGGCCCCGTGCCAGCGGTGGAGAAGCTGCTCGCACGGCTGCGTCTGACGCTGGCCGACTTCGACGTCATCGAGCTCAACGAAGCCTTCGCGGCGCAAGGCCTGGCCGTGCTGCGCGATTTGGGGTTGGCCGACACCGACCCGCGCGTCAACCCCAACGGGGGCGCCATCGCCCTGGGCCACCCGCTGGGCATGAGCGGCGCGCGCTTGGTCACCACTGCGCTGCGCCAGCTAGAAGCCACGGGCGGGCGCCGCGCGCTGTGCACGATGTGCATCGGCGTGGGACAGGGCATTGCATTGGCCATCGAGCGCGTGTGATGGACGCCCTCCTGCTGCTGCGAGACATGTTTGCGGCGGCCGTGGCTGCGGCGCAGCCCGCTCAGGTATTGGCACCCCACCTTCCGGCGCCACCGGTGGGGCGCACCCGTGTGCTGGGACTGGGTAAGGCAGCGGCGACCATGGGCGCCGCGTTGGAGGCCGCTTGGCCGGCCGACGCGCCCTTGAGCGGCGTGTTGGTGGCCCCTCACGGCACGCCAGCCAGCGGCCTGCGCCGCTTGCAACTGCTGCACGGCGCCCACCCAGTGCCCGATGCCGGCAGCGTGGCCGCTGCCGAGGCCTTGCTGGCGGCGGCAGCAGGGCTGGGCGCCGATGACCAGGTGATCGTGCTGTTGTCGGGCGGGGCTTCGGCCCTTGCGACCCTGCCTTTGCCAAGCCTGACGCTGGATGACTTGCAAGCAGTGAACGCCGCCTTGTTGGCCAGCGGCGCTCCGATTGACGAGATGAACACGCTGCGCAAACACCTGTGCGCACTCAAGGGCGGGCGACTGGCCGCAGCCTGTGGCGGCACCGTGCCGGTGCTGACGCTGGCTATCTCTGACGTGCCGGGCGATGCGCTCGACCTGATCGGCTCAGGCCCTTCGGTGGTCGACCCCAGCCACTGCGCCGACGCGCTGGCCGTGGTGCAGCGCCATGCCTTGCAACTGCCTCCAACCGTGCTGCAAGGCCTGCACAGCGGCGCCTTAGAAAGCATCAAGCAATTGCCACCTCACCATCGCAGTGTGCTGGTGGCCTCGCCACGGCTGGCCTTGCAAGCGGCTGCGGCCGTGGCTCAGCGCGCCGGCGTGACACCGGTGATGCTGAGCGACGCACTGGAAGGCGAAGCCCGCAGCGTGGGCGCCTTGCTCGCGCGGCTTGCACTGGATGGGGCTTGCGGCCACAAGCGTCCCTGCGTCCTGCTCAGCGGCGGCGAAACCACCGTGACCCTGCGCTGCGCCACGCCCGGCAATGGAGGCCGAGCGGTCGAAACCCTGGCCGGCGCGCTACAGGTTGCGCGGGGCGCCGAGGGCTTGTACGCCCTGATGGCCGACACCGATGGCATCGATGGTCGC
>CAZAIR010000262.1:0-4332 GCA_964485225.1 uncultured Burkholderiaceae bacterium | reverse complement strand
CGCATGGCACTTGATGGGCTTCGACGCTCACCCAGAACACGTGTTGGCTTTGGCTGAACGTGGCGGCACATGGCAGTTGGTGCGCATTGATATGAACAAGCCGGCTGAAGCAGAAGTGCTAAGCACCATCGGCGCGGTGAGCCGACCTGAGGACGTGACACTCCTGCGAAACGAGCTGACTTGCAACGCCATTGGCGTACGGCATGGCGATCAGACTGTGCTGTGGGGTGACAACTTGGCCCCCTTCTGGGCTGGCTTGGTACAAGCCTTGCCCGAACCCAAACTCGTGCTGGAGCAATGGCAAGGCGACCGGGTACTTGTGCGCCTGAGTGGAGCCAGTCTGCCCACGCGGTACCTGCTGGGACTGCGGAGCACCCGTAAGCTCAACGTGGTAGCTGAGACTTATCGCCGCCTGCCCGGCAACCTGGGCCTGACCGAGCGCACCTTTTCAGTAGGCAAGGCAACCGGACGATGGCTCCAGCGCGACGACGCAAGCGGCGCGCTGCCGACGGTGGTGTGCATTGGCTGCGAGATCGACCGAGCCGACAGCGCCGGTTACAACCCGCTCAGCGCTTACCTCGCCTACCGCGGCTTTGGCGTGCTGAGTGTGACCGACCGAGAGGCGCCCCTGCCTCTGCTGGAGGAGCAGGCCAAAGAGGTGCAAGCCCATGGTGCGGCATTGCGATGGGCGGCTGAGAAGGGTTGGTCTGACGCTCAACGCGTGGCCATCGTGGGGGGGCACAGCAATGCCAGCTGGATCGCGATGGCCCTTGGCAGCGCGCAGCAGCCACCCGCGCGCGCAGTTGCAGTTTCTGGCTTGGTGAGTGACATGGGCCGGCAAGTATTCCGCGAGATCCTGGACCGCACCGGTGTTTCCGAAGGCACCAGGGCCAGCTACCGCCGGTTGATAGGCACTGCGACCGAGGCCGAGCTGAGTGCCGCCTCGCCCATGGCCCGTGTTGCGCAGTGGCAAATCCCGCTACTGCTCGTCCACCCCGAACAACATGGTGCCGTGGACGTCAAACACAGCCAGATGCTGGCCGACGCGATGCAGGCTGCGGGCAAGCCCGTCACTCTGCTGCGACTGCCCAAAACCACTGAAATCTTGGCGCATCCGCCCTACCGGTCGCAGGTGATCAAAGCCATCGACGATCTTCTGGCGCCGCTGCTGGTCAAGGCACCCAACTGATCCCCTCTGGCGGGCTCACTCACTCGCCAAAAGCAGCTTGATCAAGCCCTTCGCCACAAAGCCCAAGAGCCCAAAGCCCAGCACCAGCAGCAACACGAACGTGCCGAATCGGCCAGCTTTGGACTCACGGGCCAGCTGCACGATGATGAACACCATGTAGAGCATGAAGGCGCCCAGCCCAAAGCTCAGGCCGAACTGCGCAATTTGCTCCTCGTTGTAGCCCCACATGGTGGCGCCTTCAGCTACGCGCCGGCAAGGCGCTGGCGTCCACCAGGGCTTCGTAGGCGTGCCAGCTGGCGTGCGCTAGCAGCGGCAGCACCACGGGCAGGCCCAGCATCAGGGGCGCCATGGCCAGTGCGGTGAGCAGCATCAGCCAGCCCGCCCACTGCGCCATCAACACGGGCTGGTCGATCACGCAGCGCCAGCTCACCAGCACCGCCGCCCACAGGCCAATGCGGCGGTCCAGCAGCAACGGGATGGTGAGCACGCTGGACGCGAACACCGGTGCCGCCAGCACGGCGCCCAGCAGCAGCCAGGCCTCGAACAACCAGCCGCTGGGCGACAAGATGACCACGCGCACGAAGTCTATGGGGCTGTTGACGGGCGCCGGTGCAGCGACGGTGACCAAGGCGGCGGAGGTCAGCACCCAGCCGGTGCCAGCCAAGCCCAGCAACAGCCCGAACACCACCAGTGCCGATTGCTGCGGCCGCCAGCTGCGCCAAAACAGCGCCCAGTTCACAGGCGCCCCCCGGGCCAGCGCGCGACTGACGGCATAGAGCGCAGTGGCCACGATAGGGGCCACCAACAAGAATCCGCTGAAGGCGCCGGCCAGCAGCCAGAACCGGTGACCCGCAAACGTCACCAACAGCACCCCGAACGCCCAAGCCACCCCGCCGTGCAGCAAACCGGGGCCGGGACAGCGGCGGAAGTCGGTCCAGCCGGCACGCAACCACCTCAGAGGATCACCCGTTGCGCCAGTGCGCAGCTGCACCAGCTGGGCTTGACGGGCGGCAGTGGAAAAGGTCAGGGGCATGCGGCCATTCTGTCCCTGGTGTCGACTT
Organism: uncultured Burkholderiaceae bacterium; assembly: GCA_964485225.1. Taxonomy (GTDB): domain Bacteria; phylum Pseudomonadota; class Gammaproteobacteria; order Burkholderiales; family Burkholderiaceae_C; genus Inhella. The sequence continues at coordinate 2,082 of CAZAIR010000262.1, read as the reverse complement.
CAAACCCGGTAACGGCCCTCGATCCGCGCTTGCGTACCGTCCTTGGCCATCTGCTGCAGCGCCGCTGACACCGCCTCCACCGTGCCATCAGCGTGGCGGCTTTTGGCGAAGCCGAGGTAATTGGGGCTGGTGCTCGTGTGCTCGTAGGGCTGGCGCCGCACTTGGTCTTGCAGGCCACGCTCGCGGATTTCCCAAGCGCCGGCGATGGCGGTCACCACCAAGCAATCGGTGCGGCCGGCCAGCAGCATGGCCACCAGCGACGGGATATCGCGGCCGCCAATCCGGGTCACACCCGGCACCTGCAGCAGGCTGGGGGGGTAATGGAAGCCTTCGATCAGGCCCAGCCGCAAGCCTTGCAGGTCCGCCAGGGACTCGATGCGCGGGGCAGCGGTGGTGCGGGTGTAGACGCGGTAGTTCGCACCCATGCGGTAAGGGTGCGACCACACCAAGTAGGCGTCTCGGCTGGGTTGCCGGCTGATGGTGGTGGTGAAGTCGGCCTGGCCGGTTTCCAGCATGTACAGCACACGCCGCCATGGGAGCAATTGCACCGTCATGTCGAAGCCCGCACGCCCCAAGGCCTCGCGCGCCAAGTCGACGTCCATGCCCTCCCCCACCCGGTGCCGTGGCGGATTCACGAACGGTGGGTACACCGTGTTCACCATGCTCAACACGCGGCGGTTCTGAGCCCAGGCGGGCACCGCCACGCAGCTTGCGCCCAAGCTGGCCAACAGACTGAGACGGCGGGTGACGGGCATGGCGTGCGCGGGAAAGCAGTCCAGGCCGCAATCTTGCGCCAAGGCTGGGCTGCCTGCAGAGGGCATGGCGCACGGCGCGCCAATGTTGCAAGTCTGTGTCGGTCTGCCGCAAGCGCCGTCATGGCCAACAAAAAGGCCGCCCCGGGGGGCGGCCTGGTTTGGGTGCGGCACCCGCTGGTGCTCGCGATAGATCAGCCGTGTTTGGCGTCGAAGAACTGTTCGTCTTCAGTCGAGCCCTTGAGCGCTGCGGTCGAAGCATTGGCTTCGATGGTGGTGGTCACGGCGTCGAAGTAACCGGTGCCCACTTCGCGCTGGTGCTTCACGGCCGTGAAGCCCTTGGCAGCGGCGGCGAACTCTTTCTCTTGCAGTTCGACGAAAGCGCTCATCTGGTTGCGGGCGTAGCCGTGGGCCAGTTCGAACATGCTGTAGTTCAGGCTGTGGAAGCCGGCCAGCGTGATGAACTGGAACTTGTAGCCCATGGCGCCCAGCTCGCGCTGGAACTTGGCGATGGTGGCGTCGTCCAGGTTCTTCTTCCAGTTGAACGAGGGCGAGCAGTTGTAGGCCAGCAGCTTGCCGGGGAACTTGGCGTGGATGGCGTCAGCGAACTGCTTGGCGAAGGCCAGATCGGGCTTGCCGGTTTCGCACCAGATCAGGTCGGCATACGGTGCATAGGCCAGACCGCGGCTGATGGCTTGATCGAGGCCGTTACGGGTACGGTAGAAGCCTTCAACGGTGCGCTCGCCGGTGCAGAAAGGCTTGTCGTTGTCATCGATGTCGCTGGTCACCAGGTCGCCGGCTTCGGCGTCGGTACGCGCCACCAGCAAGGTGGGCGTGCCAGACACGTCAGCGGCCAGACGGGCTGCCACCAGCTTCGCCACGGCTTCGCGGGTGGGCACCAGCACCTTGCCGCCCATGTGACCGCACTTTTTGGCGCTGGCCAGTTGGTCTTCGAAGTGCACGCCAGCGGCGCCGGCTTCGATCATGGCCTTCATCAACTCGAACGCGTTCAACACGCCACCGAAGCCAGCTTCGGCGTCGGCCACGATGGGCGCGAAGAAGTCGATGTCGTCCTTGCCTTCGCTCCACTGAATTTGGTCAGCGCGGGCAAAGGTGGCGTTGATCTTCTTGACGACCTTGGGCACCGAATCCACCGAGTACAGCGACTGGTCGGGGTACATCTCGCCGTTGCTGTTGGCGTCGCCCGCGACCTGCCAGCCGGACAGGTAGATCGCCTTCAGGCCGGCCTTGACCTGCTGCATCGCCTGGTTGCCGGTCAGCGCGCCCAGCGTGTTGACGAAGGGCTCGGTGTTGACGAGGTTCCACAGCT
>CAZAIR010000261.1:0-4337 GCA_964485225.1 uncultured Burkholderiaceae bacterium | reverse complement strand
CGCCGCCAAGGGCCTGGAGTTCGACGCCGTGTTCCTGACCGGCCTGGAGGAAGGCCTGTTCCCGAACGAGCGCGCGCTGCAAGACATGGACGGCCTGGAAGAAGAGCGCCGCCTGATGTACGTGGCCATCACCCGCGCGCGGCAGCGGCTGCACTTGTCACTGGCGCAGTCGCGCATGCTGCATGGGCAAACCCGCTACCACGTGAAAAGCCGCTTCCTGGCCGAGCTGCCCGAAGACAGCCTGAAGTGGCTGAGCCCGCAGCACGGCGGCTTTGGCAGTGGCTTCGAGCGTGATTACGCCAATGCGTGGCAGCGCGGCAGCGGCCTCAAAGGCATCGTGGGGGCGGGGCGCGATGGGCAGCCTCAGTCACCCCGTTGGGGCGCTGCGCCGGTTCCTGCGCCTGCTCCCGTGGTGCAAAAGAGTGGGCACGACAGCGGGCTGCGCACCGGGCAGTCGGTGTTCCATAACAAGTTTGGCGAGGGGGTGGTGCTGAGCTTGGAGGGGAACGGGGCGGATGCTCGCGCCCACATCCAGTTTGGGCGGCATGGGAGCAAGTGGTTGGCTTTGGCGGTGGCGAAGTTGACGGTGATTTGAGGGGGGTGGTGCGCGGTGGTGCTCACCGCGCTTAGTCGTCGTGCCTGACTTGGCGTTGTGGTTGGTGAGGTGATCTGCGGGCTTTCACTCCAAGCTCCAGCTGTCGGAAGAAAGAGCTACCTCGGCCAGCGCACACCAGCGCCCAACCGACCAGCGCAGCTCACCCGGTCCGCGCCGCCGCCAAAGCCATCATCAACCCAGCTTGCACGTCCAGCAAGGCCCCAAACGATCTGCCTTCCACCTGCTGCAAGGCCGCCACCGCGGCCTCCAAGGTACTCAGCTGGTACCCCGCCTGCGCCCGCCGCTCGCTGTAAGCCGAAGCCGGCGGGTCAACCAACGCCAGCCGGGGCAGCGCCTGAAGCCAAGGGTTGCGGTGCAGCAGCAAACGGCTCTTGCGCCAAGTGCCATCCAGCACATACAGCCGCAACCGCGCAGCGGGTGTGCCCTCGGGCAGCAACCCACCCACGCCCAAGCCGGGGTAAAGCAGCGCCTCAACCCGGCCGTCGGGGTTAGGGGGCGGTTCGAAGGTTTCGCCCACCTTCAGCTGGCAGCGGGCCAGTGACAAGGCCAGCAGCCGCGCCGTGCCTTTCACCTCGTGCTGCTCCAAGGGGTGCTGCAGCAGCACCAGCTCCATGTCGGTGGCCAGCGGCGGCTGCAGGGTCAGGTGGCACAGGCAGCGGGCGCGTGCGCAGCGGGCGCAGCGCGGGCGGGCCACGTCAGGCGCTGGGGGGGATGTCGGCCGTGGGCGTGTTGGCGGCGACAGGCTCGTCGGCCGCGAACCGGTAGGTGTCGACGAACATGAAGTACAGGCTGGCGTAGAACACGCTGGCCATCATCAAGATCACCGGCATCACGAACAGCTGCGCCAGAGCCGGTGAGCCGACCAGGCCGATGGCGGCCAGCACCACGTTGGCCGCCATTTGGATGCCCAGCCAGCCCAGGCCATTCAGGGCAAAGGCGGCCTTGTTGCGCCACAAGCCCACCAGGTTCGAGAACAGCGCTTGCACCGCACCTTGGCCGCCCCAGTGGATCAGGGCGGGCGCGAAAGAGAACAGTGTGGCAATCAGCAGCATGCCGATGGTGCGGAACAGCAGGCCGCGCCAGAAGGCGTCGTCTTGCAGCGCGCGCTCGATCGCAGCCATCGAGGCTTCCACGGCCTTGTCGTCGGCGGGCACTTTGGCCAGCTCGTCGCTGAGGTTGCGCAGCGCGCCACCGTCGACGACGTGCGAGGCGAACATCATCAGCACCACCGCCACCACGAACAAGGCACCCAAAGCCAATTGGCTGCGCAAGCGCGGCCGGCTCAGTTTGAAGGGCTGTGCGATGAGCCCCCAGCTGACCACGCGCTCTTGCATCACTTGGTGGGTGTACAGCATGGCCACCAGCGACAGCACTGGCAGGGCGCCCAAAGCCACCAGCGTGCCGAGCACGGGCACCATGGTGAAGACGAGTGTGGCGACCAAGTACAGGGCCAACAGCGACGAAAACGCCAGCGGCGCCTTGCGGAAGGCTTGCCACCCGAGGGTGATCCAGCGCAGCCCGGTTTGGGCAGGTACAGCGTGCAACAACAGGCGCATGGTCAGGCTTCAGGCAAAGAGGGCGGCAGGGCGTGCCAGGCCACAGCGCGGCGCTGCAGCAGCACGCGCTCGAAGTGGCGGGGGTCGTGGGGTTTGAGCAGCTCGGCCTCGCGCGGGCGGTGCCAGTCGTCCAGGCGGCTGACCCAGAAGCGCAGCGCCGCGGCGCGCAGCAAAGCGGGCAGCAGGCGGTGCTCAGTGGGGCTCAAAGGGCGCTCGGCCTCGTAGGCACTCACCAGCGCGGTGGCGCGGTCTTCGATCAGGCGGCCGGTGTCGAGGTCGATGCACCAATCGTTCAGGCAAACCGCCAGGTCGAACAAGAAGGTGTCGACGCCGGCGAAGTAAAAGTCGAACACGCCGCTGAGCTGTTCGCGGCCGGGCAGGCCTTCGAACATGGCGTTGTCGCGGAACAGGTCGGCGTGCACGGCGCCGCGTGGCAGCTGGGCATAGCCGGCGCTGGCGGCGAGCTCGGCCTGGAACTGCAGCTCATCTTGCAGCAACGCGGCCTCGGCCGGGCTGAGCTTCGGGACCAAGGTCGCCGCGGTGGCCGTCATCCACGGCAAACCGCGCAGGTTGGGTTGGTGCAGCGGGAAGTCGGCCACCGCCACGTGCATGCGGGCCAGCGTGCGGCCCAGCTGGGCGCAGTGGACGGCATCGGGCGCCAGTTGGTGACCACCGGCCAGCCGGCTCACCAAGGTGGCGGGTTTGCCCGCCACCGTGAACAGGGTTTGGCCGGCCGCATCGGCAGCCGGCGCGGGCACGGGCAGGCCCTTGCGGGCCAGGTGCTGCATCAGTCCCAGGTAAAAGGGCGCTTCGGCGTGGGTCAGGCGCTCGAACAGCGTCAGCACAAAGCGGCCGCCGTCGCAGTCCACGAAGAAGTTGCTGTTTTCGATGCCCGCCTTGATGCCCACCAGGCTGTGCAGGGCACCGAGGCCCAGGTGGCTGAGCAGGGCTTGCGCGTCGGCCTCGCGCACCGGCGTGAAGACAGCCATCAGAACTTCAGCACTTCCCAGACGGGCTGGCCATCCTTGCGCTGTGATTCCGGATCGGGGTTGGGCGCACCATTGCGCGAGAAGCTCTGCCGGCTGCGGTTGTTGCCCACCAGCACCTCGTAGCGCGGGGCGCCCGTTTTGGGGTGGACGAAGAGGCGCACCAGCTGGTTGCGGTTGTCGCGGTGCTCCTCAAAGCGGTTGAGCGCGTCCTCGCTCCAGGTGACCCGGGCCGAAGCCCCGTCGCAGCCGGCCACGCAGCGGGTGCGCGGCGCCTTCTCGGCGGCGCTGGCGCTGGGCGCTGCCGCCGCGGGCGGCGCCACCGTGGCGGTGATTTCGCTCAGCACCGGCGGCGGCAGGGCCGCCGGCTGGGCATGGGCCGAAAAGGCGGCCAGGGCCAGCCAGAGGTGGAGCGAACGCGAAGTCATGGGGCGAGATTCTAAAAGTCGGCCCTGACAATGGCCTTCATGAGCGAACAAGCCCCCCTGTCTTCTTTGTCACCTTCTGCACCGCTGGTTTTGCTGGTGGACGGCAGCAGTTACCTGTACCGCGCCTTTCACGCCATGCCCGACCTGCGCGGCCCGGCGGGCCAAGCCACTGGCGCCGTGCACGGCATGGTGGCCATGCTCAAGCAGCTGCGCGACCGCTACCCCGGCGCCCATGCGGCCTGCGTGTTCGACGCCAAAGGCCCCACCTTCCGTGACGCCTGGTACCCCGAGTACAAGGCGCAGCGCGCGCCCATGCCCGACGCCTTGCGAGAGCAAATCCCGCTCATCCACGAAGTGGTGGCCTTGCTGGGGTGGCCGATTCTGGAAGTGCCCGGCATTGAGGCCGACGACGCCATCGGCACCCTGGCCCGCGTGGCCGAAGCCAGCGGCCACCAGGTGGTGATCAGCACGGGCGACAAGGACCTGGCCCAGTTGGTGACGCCGAAGGTGAGCCTGCTCAACACCATGAGCAATGAGCGCCTGGACGAAATGGGCGTACTGGCCAAGTTCGGCGTGCCGCCCAACCGCATCGTCGACTACCTGACGCTGATGGGCGATGCGGTGGACAACGTACCCGGCGTTGAGAAGGTCGGCCCCAAGACCGCCGCCAAGTGGATCGCCGAGCACGGCAGCCTGGACGGCGTGATCGCCGCGGCAGCGTCGATCAAGGGCGTGGCCGGCGAGAACCTGC
>CAZAIR010000260.1:0-4352 GCA_964485225.1 uncultured Burkholderiaceae bacterium | reverse complement strand
AGTTATTGGGCCGGCGTGGGTTGGAGGCCGCCAACCCCAAGCCAATCAATGCCAAGTTGACGGCACCCAGCACCAGCCCTAAGCGCCAAACGAGTTCAGCGCGGTGCCGCGGTTCGTTGGATTGCCAAAGCGACCATGTATCCATGGCCTTGGGGGGCAGCTCGTCCAGGCTGCGGACCACTTGTCGGTCGGCGAGCACCCGGTAGGCGTCAAACCGCGCCAAGCTCCAGTGGCCTTCCGCGTATCCAGTCTCGTTGCGCTGGCCCTGTTTGAGTTGCAGGAACCGATCGCCGTCCTCCCAAATCACTTGGCCGGTGGTGGCGGTGGTGACCGACTCGCGTTGCCCGTCCTGACTCAAGATGAACACGTTACGGCCCACCGCCGTCAAGTCGCCCGTGCGCTCGATGAAGAACACCTTGCTGCCGTCCCGCGAACTCTGGAATTGCCCGGGCGCAACGCGCGACAAATCGCTGCGCTTTTCGTAGCGCTCACGCAGTTGCAGCGATTGCGCATTGCCCCAGGGCCAAGCCCACACCACCAAGCCAAGTACCACCAACACCACGGGTGCAGCCGTGCGCAGGGTGGGGGCTACGAAGCGCCGCAAAGGCAGGCCACAGGCCAGCCACACGGCGATCTCGGAATCCTTGTACATGCGTGACACCGTCGACACCACGGCGATGAACAGCGCCAGTGTCAGCATGATGGGCAGCCACCCCAGGCCTGTGAAGCCCAGCAGCATCAGCACATCTTGCGGAGCCACCCGGCCACCAGCCGCCTGACCCAGGGTGCGGATCAAAGCGATCGTCATCGTGATCGTGATGAGCACCACCAGCGTCACACCGAAGTTGCGAACCAAGTCTTTGCGAAAAGTTGAATCGAATAACATGGATAAGCTTTATTCAGCACAGGAATTATGGACGCTCGAATTCAAACTTTGTCGGTAGACAAACTCAGTTCTGCCGCTGCCGATGCCCTGGTTTTGGTGCTGGCGGGCGATAGCCTGCCCGCCAACCTGGACGCTGCCGTGACCACAGCCATCAAGGGCGCCACCAAGCTGGGCGACTTTGACTTGAAGGCCGGCAAAGCCGTCTTGTTGCACCAAGTGCCCGGGCTCAAAGCGCCGCGTTTGGTGCTGGCGGCCAGCGGCAAAGCCACGGTCAAGGCCGGCAAGGCCGCGCTGACGGCGGCGCTGGCCCAGGTCAAGGGCCGCGAAGTTGGCAATGTGGCCGTGGCCATGGTCGGTTTTGGTGCGGTCGACGAAGCCTTGGTCGAGCATGCCGTGCTGGCCCTGATGGATGCCACCTACCTCTACAAGCACACCAAGCCCAGCGCCAGCAAAGACACCCGCGTCAGCAAAGCCACCCTGCTGGTGGACAAGAGCGACTTGCGTTCTGCCAAAGCGGGCTTGGCCCGTGGCCTGGCGATTGGTGCCGGCGTGGAGTTGGCCAAAGAAGTGGCCAACCGCCCCGGTAACCACTGCACGCCCACTTACCTGGGCGACCAAGCCAAGGAATTGGGTCGCGCTTATGGCTTGAAGGTCGAAGTGCTCGACCGCAAGGCGGTTGAGCGGCTGGGCATGGGCTCTTTCTTGGCTGTGGCGCAAGGCTCGGACGAGCCTCTGCGCTTCATCGTGGCCCGTTACGACGGCGCGCCGCGCACGTCGGCACCCGTGGTGCTGGTGGGCAAGGGCATCACCTTTGACACCGGCGGCATCTCCATCAAGCCCGCTGGCGAAATGGACGAAATGAAGTTCGACATGGGTGGCGCGGCCAGCGTGCTGGGCACCCTGCGCGCCGTGGCCGAGCTCAAGCCCAAGCTGAACCTGGTGGTGTTGATTCCCGCCTGCGAAAACATGCCCAGCGGCAAGGCCGTTAAGCCAGGCGATGTGGTGACCTCGATGTCGGGCCAGACCATCGAAATCCTGAACACCGACGCCGAAGGCCGCCTCATTCTGTGTGATGCGCTGACCTACGCCGAGCGTTTCAAGCCCTCGGTGGTGGTGGACGTCGCCACCCTGACCGGGGCCTGCGTGATCGCCCTCGGCGGCGTGCGCAGTGGCATGTACGCCAGCGACGACGGCTTGGCCAACGCGCTCAATCAAGCAGGCGAAACCGCGCTTGACCCCTGCTGGCGCATGCCGCTGGACGATGAGTATGACGACGGCCTCAAAACGCACTTTGCCGACGTGGCCAACGTCGGTTCGCGGGCTGGCGGCTCCATCACCGCAGCGAAGTTCCTGCAGCGCTTTGCCAGCAAGTACCGCTGGGGTCATCTCGACATCGCCGGCACCGCCTGGAAGGGTGGCGCAGCCAAAGGCGCCACGGGTCGCCCCGTCGGTTTGTTGACGCACTTCGTGTTGTCTCAGCAAAACGCTTGATGGCGTCCGTGGCGACGGCAGTGCATTTCGTGAGTGGTGTCGCTGACCCGCTTCGCTGGGCGGAGCGGGCGGTGAACCGGGCTCATGCGCAAGGCCTGCGCTTGTGGGTGGTGGGTGATGCCCCCACGCTTCAAGCTTTGGAGCAGCGCTTGTGCGCCGAGCAGCCGCTGGCCTTCCTGCCCATCGCCACGGCCCAGGCCAGTGCTGCCGTCCGGCGGCGCAGCCACCTGCAACTGCACGACGACTCGGCCGAGTTGCCTGTCCCGCCGCCTGGCACCAGGTTGCTCAACTTGAGTCTGCGAGTGGCCAAGCAAGCGCCTGCATTCACCGAGGTGCTGGACTGCGCGACCACACAACCCGATGCAGTTGATGCCGGCCGCCAGCGTTATCGCGCCTATTTGCGCATGGGCATGAACATGCACCACTCCACCAGCCGCAGTGCCACCCTATGAAGCACGGGGTTGAACCAGATATCCCCATCTTGACGGAGGTGGTGGCCGCCGCATCGACATCGCTCCAGAAGCTCGACAGCGCCGCGCAAGCGCGCTTGCTTGCCCAGTTGCCCGAGTTGGTGCAAGCAACCGTAGAGAGCCTGCGGCCCCAGTTTGAGCAAGCCTTGCTGGATGCCTTGCTGCCGCGCGTACTGGCACTGCTCGAGGGCGAACCTTTGGTCACACGGTCTGACGTCAACCCCTGATCGGCGTGAGCGTTGGCCGGCGAGGGCTTGCCCCAATCAGTGAAGCACGCTGATGAGAGTATGGTGAAAGTTGCTTCGGCTCATTCAGCCGCATTCCAGGGCTGTTCCTTCAATCTCTGTGGAGTTTTTGCATGCAGATCAAGTTGAATCAATTGGTGGTGGCGGGATTGGTCGCTTTTGGCGCCAGTGCCATGGCACAAGGGACCGTGGAAGTTCGAATCGGCCACGTCGGCCCCACCAGTGGCGGCATCGCCCACCTGGGCAAGGACAACGAACTCGGTGCCCGCATGGCGATCGACGACTTGAACGCCAAAAAGCTCAAGATCGGCGGCAAAGTGGCTGTGTTCAAGTTGCTCGCAGAAGATGATGCAGGCGACCCCAAGCAAGGCACGGCTGCAGCCCAAAAGCTGGTCGACTCCAAAGTCCACGGGGTCATCGGCCACTTGAACTCCGGTACGACCATCCCGGCTTCGAAGGTGTACAGCGACGCTGGCATTCCCCAGATCAGTCCCTCTGCCACCAACCCCAAGTACACCCGCCAAGGCTTCAAGACCACGTTCCGCGTTGTCGCCGATGACGTGCACCTCGGCGGCACGCTTGGCAAGTACGCTGTCAAAGAGCTGAAGGGCAAGTCGATTGCGGTCATCGACGACCGTACCGCTTACGGCCAAGGCGTGGCCGATGAGTTCGAGAAGGGCGTCAAGGCCGCGGGCGGCAAAACCGTTGTTCGTGAGTTCACCACCGACAAAGCCACGGACTTCACCGCCATCCTGACCAGCATCAAGGCCAAGAACCCTGACGTGATCTTCTTCGGCGGCATGGATGCTGTGGCCGGCCCGATGCTGCGTCAGATGAAGCAGTTGGGCATCAACGCCAAGCTGGTGGGTGGTGACGGTATCTGCACGTCCGAGTTGCCGAAGCTGGCAGCGGGGTCGATGGCCGATAACCAAGTGTTCTGTGCGGAAGCCGGTGGTGTGGAAGGTGCCGGCAAGAAGAGCATGGACGACTTCAAGGCCCGCTTCAAGGCCAAGAACAACCTGGACGTGCAGGTGTACGCCCCTTATGTCTACGACGCCACGATGGTGATGGCCGAAGCCATGGTCAAGGCCAACTCGATCGAGCCCGCCAAGTACCTGCCGGTGCTGGCCAAGACGTCGGGCTACAAGGGTGTAACCGGCACCATCGGGTTCGACCAAAAGGGCGACATCAAGAACGGTGCGCTGACGCTTTACACCTACAAGGCTGGTGCTCGCTCGGAATTGGCCGTGATCCGCTAAC
>CAZAIR010000259.1:0-4468 GCA_964485225.1 uncultured Burkholderiaceae bacterium | reverse complement strand
CACCGACCTTTCGTTCACCGTGGTGAGCGTGCCCGATCATCATGCGAAGTTGTCGGCCCTCGGGGTGCCGTTCACCGGTGAACCTGAGGTTCAAGCATGGGGCGGTGTGTTGGCCACGTTCCAAGACCCGTCAGGGAACGAACTGCAGATCGTTCAGCCACCGACGGCGGCCTGACCGCGCCCCGCAAGTGAAACGGCCCGGTGACCTTGCGGGTCACCGGGCCGTTGGCTCGATACGGTCGAGGCGTTCAGCGCTTGCCGGTGCGGCGGCGCTCGATCGCCAGCGTCAGCGGCCGGCGCATGCCGGTGTTGTCGCTGGAACCCTGCCCCAAGCCCAAATGCGCCAAGCGCATTTGCAGGCGCAGGTCCGCCAGGGCCAGCCAAGCGGCAGGGCCGAGCTTGGTTTCGCTGGCGCGGGCGGCGCCCACCACCATCATGTACTGGCCTTGGCCCACGGTTTTCAGTTGCCGGTCCAGACGCACCAGCATGCGGCGTGCGGTGTCATCGGCGTTGGCCCCCTCGATCAGCACGCTGGCCTGGCCTTTGCGCAGCGCAAAGGCCTCCAGCGGTTGGCGCGCGATGGCGCTGCGCAGGATGTCTTGCCCCTGCTCTTGGTGGGCGCTGTCGGCCGACAGGCGCGGCAGCGCGTCGACCACCAGCAGCAGGCTGTCGACGCCGCCACCTTCGTTCACCTTCATGTGCTGCGTGTCGAGTGCCTCGCGCAACGCGCGGCGGTCGCGCAGTGCCAAGCGCGCCTCGTTGCGCACTTCCTTCTCGAGTTCGTCTAGCCAAATACCCATGGTGTTCTCCCTTCACGCTGTCAACCATCCACAACCCGGTTTGTATCTAGTTGTTGCAAGTCACCGTATCCCCACATTGGGGGATGAGGGGGGGATTGGCGCCGTCGTCAGGCTGTGGGGCGTGACAGATGTCACAGCGCCCAACCCCTGAGTGGCCGCCCGTTAGCATCCGGCCCCTCTATGCATGTCCCTTACGAACTCCAAGTGGGCTGGCGCTACCTGCGCGCCGGCCGCGGTGGCCGGCGTAACGCCTTCATCTCTTTCATCAGCGGGGTGTCCATCGTGGGCATCGCGCTGGGGGTGGCGGCGCTGATCGTGGTGCTGTCGGTGATGAACGGCTTCCAGCGCGAGGTGCGCGACAAGATGCTCAGCGCCATCGCCCATCTGGAGGTGAACCGCTGGGCTGGTGAGCCCGTGCCCGATTGGCGTGCGCTGGCCGCGCAGCTGCAGCAGCCCGGCGTGCTGGGGGCGGCGCCATTTGTTGCCAGCCAAGGCCTGCTGGCCCGAGGCGAAGACATGCGCGGCGTGATGGTGCGCGGCGTGCTGCCGTCTGAGGAGCCCAAGGTCACCCCACTGGCGGCGGCCATGACCGAAGCCGGCTTGGCGCAGTTGGCGCCCAAATCCTGGCGCATCCTGATCGGCGCCGAGCTGGCGCGGCAGCTGGGGGTGCAGGTGGGCGACACGCTGACCCTCATCACCCCCGGTGGCGTGGTCACGCCGGCGGGCGTGAGCCCCCGTATGCGAACCCTCACTGTGGCCGGGGTGTTCCAGGCCGGACATTACGAGTACGACAGCGGCATGGTGCTGATGCACCTGGACGATGCGGCGCTGCTGTTCCGCACCGGCGGCCCGACGGGCATCCAGTTGCGCCTGGAAGACCTGCACCAAGCCCGTGCTGTCGGCGACCAACTGCAGAAGACCCTCGGGCCTGACTGGCGCGTGCGCGACTGGACGCGCGCCAACCCCACTTGGTTCGCTGCCGTGCAGGTCGAGAAGCGCATGATGAGCATCATCCTGACGCTGATCGTGGCCGTGGCCGCCTTCAACCTCGTCTCCACCCTGGTGATGGTGGTGACCGACAAGCAGAGCGACATCGCCATCCTGCGCACCTTAGGCGCCACGCCGCGCAGCATCCAGGCCATCTTCATCGTGCAAGGCACCTTCGCCGGCGTGGTGGGCACCTTGGCTGGCGTGGTGCTGGGCCTGTCGGTGGCCTTCAACATCGACGTCATCGTGCCCTTCATCGAAGGCCTGCTGGGCACCAAGTTCCTGCCCAGCAGCATCTACCTGATCAGCCAAATGCCCAGCGACCCCCAACGCGGCGACATCGTGCCCATTGCCGTCATCTCCTTGGGCCTGGCGCTGCTGGCCACGCTGTACCCCAGCTGGCGCGCCGCCCGCGTGCAACCTGCCCAGGCGCTGCGCTATGAGTGATGTGGTTCTGCAGGCCACCGGCCTGACCCAGCGCTTCGTCGAAGGCCCGCTGGACGTGACCGTGCTCAAGGGCCTGGACTTCACCGTCAAGCCCAGCCAAACGCTGGCCGTGGTGGGGGCTTCGGGCTCGGGCAAAAGCACCTTGCTGCACCTGCTGGGCGGGCTGGAAAAGCCCACCGCAGGCCGGGTGCTGCTCAAGGGCAAAGACTTGGCGCAGTTGAACCCCACCGAGCTGGGCGCTTGGCGCAACCAGCACCTGGGCTTCATCTACCAGTTCCACCACCTGCTGCCCGAGTTCTCGGCGCTGGACAACGTGGCCATGCCGCTGCGCATCCGCCGCCTGGAAGCCGGCGCCGCCCGCGAGCGCGCCCGCGCCATGCTGGCCCGCGTGGGCTTGGCCGAGCGCGTGCTGCACCGCCCCGCCGAGCTGAGCGGCGGCGAGCGCCAGCGCGTGGCCATTGCGCGTGCGCTGGTCACGCAGCCCGCCTGCGTGCTGGCCGACGAGCCCACCGGCAACCTCGACCGCAGCACCGCCAACGGTGTGTTCCAGCTGATGCTGGAAGCCGCGCGCGAGCAAGGCACGGCCTTTGTGCTCGTCACCCACGACCAAGAGCTGGCCGCGCGCTGCGAGCAGCGCTTTGTGCTGAACGAAGGCCAATTGAAGGCCGCCTGATATGAACCGCTTCATCCTCAAACTCAGCTGCCCGGACGGCCCGGGCATCGTGCACGCCGTCACCGGCGTGCTGCTGGCCCACCAGGGCAACATCGAAAGCAGCGCCCAGCACGGCGATCCCGACACGCAGCGCTTTTTCATGCGCATTGCGTTCGAGAGCCCCTCGGGCTTGGAAGCGCTGCGCGCCGCCTTCGCCCCTTTGGGCGCCTCGCGCCACATGGACTGGGAGCTGGTGGATGCCACCCGCAAAACCCGAGCGCTGCTGCTGGTGAGCAAGTTCGGCCACTGCCTGAACGACATCCTGTTCCGCGTCGCCACCCAGCACCTGCCCATCGAGGTGGCGGCCATTGCCAGCAACCACCGCGACTTCTACCAACTGGCGGCCAGCTACAACATCCCCTTCCACCACTTCCCGCTGCTGGGCGCCACGCCCGAGCAAAAGGCGGCGCAAGAGCGCAAGCTCATCGAGCTGATCGACGAGCAACGCGTCGACCTGGTGGTGTTGGCCCGCTACATGCAAATCTTGTCGCCGGACCTGTGCGAGAAGCTCTCGGGCCGCGCCATCAACATCCACCACAGCTTCCTGCCCAGCTTCAAAGGCGCGCGGCCCTACCACCAGGCCTTCGAGCGTGGCGTGAAGCTGATCGGCGCCACCGCCCACTACGTGACCAGCGACCTCGACGAGGGCCCGATCATTGAGCAAGAGGTCAGCCGCATCGACCATGCCTACGGCCCCGAACAACTCGCCGCCGTGGGCCGCGACACCGAGTGCCTGGCGCTAGCCCGCGCCATCCAGTGGCATGCCGAGCACCGGGTGCTGCTGAATGGCAAGCGCACCGTCGTTTTCCGGTAACCGGGGCGCCGGGCGGCGGTTTGCATGTGGATCGACACCCACTGCCACTGGGACGCCCCCGAGTTCGCCGCTGACCGTGAAGCCGTGCTCGCCCGTGCCCAAGCGGCAGGCGTGCACACCGTGGTGGTCCCCACGGTCCACGCCCGTGACTGGGCCAGCACCCAGGCGATGTGCCGGGCCGCTGGCCAGCCGTATGCGCTGGGCATCCACCCGCTGTTCACGCCCAAAGCGCACGAAGACGACCTGATAGCGCTGGACGCCGCGCTGACCGCAGCCCAGGGCGACCCGCTCCTGGTGGCGGTGGGTGAAATCGGGCTGGATTTCTTCGTGCCGGGCCTCGACCCCGCGCGCCAGCAGCACTTCTACGTGGCGCAGCTGAAGCTGGCCCAGCGCCACGGCCTGCCCGTGATCCTGCACGTGCGCCGCAGTGCCGACCAGTTGCTGGCCGGTTTGCGCCGTATGGGTGGGACGGGCGGGAAGGGCGGCGGCATCGCCCACGCCTTCAACGGCAGCGCGCAGCAGGCGCAGGCCTTCGTCGAGCTGGGCTTCGCGCTGGGCTTTGGCGGTGCCTTGACGTTCGAGCGGGCGCTGAACCTGCGCCGCTTGGCCACCGAGCTGCCCGAGACCGCCTTGGTGCTGGAGACCGACGCCCCCGACATCCCGCCGCATTGGCTGTACCAAACGGCAGCCGCCCGTGCCGCCGGCCAG
>CAZAIR010000258.1:0-4478 GCA_964485225.1 uncultured Burkholderiaceae bacterium | reverse complement strand
AGCCAACTTGCTGTAGCGACGCGTCAGCACTTGGCGCATGGCCGCATAGTCATCACCACCAGTGATGCCGGTGATGTTGTAGCGGCGGTATTGGGCTGGCTGCATGGCGTGCGCCTCAAACACAACGCATGAAGCCACGGTGGCCTCACCGGCGGTGTGGCTGATGTCGAAGCACTCAATGCGCAACTGCGCCAAATCTCGGTCCTCAAGGTGCAGCACCTCGGCCAAGGCCCTCGTGCGAGCCTGTTGCGACCCCTCCTCCGCTAGCAATCTGGAAAGCGCCAACTCTGCGCCTTGCACACACATATCCAGCCAAATTCGACGTTGCCCTCGAGGCTGATCCTGAACGCTGAATCGCCGGTCACCCTGTGCCCCCAAAAGCGCAACCAGCCCCTCATCCACGGTATGGTTGACTAGCAACAATCCGGGCAATTGCGCGTCGCCAGCGTAGTGCTGGGCCATGAAGGCCTCTAACACCTGCTGCGCCACATCTTGCGCGGGCCGATCAGGATCCGGGCTGGCCCCATCCACCTGGCTGGGGAAAAAAGCCCGGTCACCCAAATGTCTGCCGCCCCGCACCATCGCAAGGTTCACGCAGGCACGGCCGCCGCGCACCTGTACCGCCAAGATGTCGACATCGCGCTCCGCGCCGCTGGCGCTGCTGGCCTCCACCGCTTGCTGCTGAAGCACCTGCGACAGCGACGCGATTTGGTCCCGCACCTCGGCTGCCTGCTCGTACGCCAGAGCTTCAGCGTGGGCCGACATACGGGCCTGCAAACCTTGCAGCACCTCGTCGGTCTGACCGCGCAAAAAGCGCTCCGCTTGGGCCACATCCTGCGCGTATTGCTCCGCCGAAATCAAACCCACGCAAGGCCCAGTACAGCGCTTGATTTGGTGCAACAAACAGGGGCGGCTGCGGTTGGCGTAGACACCGTCCTCGCAGGTGCGCAGCTTGAAAACCCGCTGCACCAATTCAATCGTCTGCCGCACTGCGCCTGCATTGGGATAGGGCCCAAAGAAGCGTCCGCGCTTGTCAACCGCGCCTCGGAAGTAGCTCACCCGAGGGAAAGCGTGGCTCGAGAAGCGCACATAGGGATAGCTTTTGTCATCCCGGAACAGGATGTTGAAGCGCGGCTGTAACTGTTTGATCAGCGTGTTTTCCAACAGCAGCGCCTCGGCCTCAGTACGCACCACCGTGGTCTCGATGCGCGCGATGCGCGCCACCATCATCCCGATGCGAGTCCCGGTGTGGTCACGCTGGAAGTAGCTGCTGACCCGCCGCTTCAATAGCTTCGCCTTACCCACGTAGAGCACTTGACCAGCGGCGTCAAAGTAGCGGTAAACGCCAGGCAGCAGTGGAAGGGTGGCAACCTCGGCCAACAAGCGCGCACGCTGCTCGTCCGCCAACGCTTCCAACGCTAAGACTGCAGCCGCCTCGCGGGCCGCGGCGGCATCACGATCCGCCTCCCAATCCCGTATCGCCTCAGCGCCGATATCGGAAACGCTCCCGGTATCGACCTGGATAACGGGAGTTGGTGTCCCCGCACTGTCCTTCTGCTTTGCCATAGCTTCATTGTGCGGCGGGTCCCAATAATGCCGACATGACAAGCCTGTTGTGGGATGTGTTTTGCCGCGTAGTGGACAACCACGGAGACCTCGGCGTTTGCTTGCGACTGGCCCGCCAGTTGACTGCGCGAGGGCAACGCGTTCGCCTCTGGATCGACGATCCTGCTGCCTTGAGTTGGATGGCCACCTCATCCGAGGAGCAGGCCTGGGCTCACTCATGGCCACAAGGCAGTTGGCAGGTTTCAGTGCCCGGCAACGTGGTGATCGAAGCGTTTGGCTGCAACCTCCCACCCTGTGTTGAAGCACGCTTGGCCACCACCCCACCTCGCGCTTGGATCAACCTCGAATACCTCAGTGCTGAAGGCTGGGTGTCGCGAAGTCACGGGCTGCACTCCCCCATCATGAGCGGCCCGGCAAAAGGCTTGACCAAACGCTTTTGCTTTCCAGGCTTTACAAACAAAACCGGCGGCCTGCTTGCGGAAGAGCACAGCATGGCGAAGACTGTCCGGTTGCCGCAGGTGGCACTTGATGCCATTCAACAAGTCAAGCCATTGCGCTCAAGGCGGCCGTTGGTGAGCCTCTTCTGCTACCCGCACGCTCCCCTTGCAGCCCTGTTGCAACGCCTAGCCGCTGACGAGGCCCATGTGCTGGTGCTTGGCGGCGGCTTCATCCAAGAAGCCTGCCAGGCAGCCCATAACAGCCTGCCGCCCGCTACAGCCTCTCGACTGCAGCTCACACCGCTGCCATGGCTGAACCAAGCGCAATACGACGCCTTGCTCGCCGAGTGCGACCTCAATGTTGTACGAGGTGAAGACTCCTTTGTGCGTGCCCAATGGGCCGGCAAGCCGCTGCTCTGGCAGATCTACCGCCAAGACGACGGGGCGCATGCCGACAAGCTCGAGGCCTTCCTCGACCAATGGCTTGGCGACGACGCCAGCCGCCCATCTTGGCGCCAAGCCTGGCGGGCCTGGAATGGCCTGCTACCGCCCCACTTGCTGGCAACCAGCAGCAACGACGGGCTGGGATGCGACGGAGGCCCGCATGCCTTGCAATGGCGTGAAGCCTTGCGCGGCTTGCCCAACTTGGTCGACGTGCTGCAACACTGGGCGCTCGGAAACCCTGCCTCACAACCGCAAGCCAGCTAGAATCGAGGGCTTTGCGCCAGCGTCAGCCTTCTGGGATGAACGCCCGCGCGCCAACCCGCTAGGCTCAACCCATGAAAATCGCACAAGAAATCCGCGCTGGCAACGTCATCATGCACGGCAAAGACCCGATGGTCGTCCTCAAGACCGAGTACAGCCGTGGCGGCCGGAACGCAGCCACCGTGCGCATGAAGCTCAAGAGTCTGTTGAACAACTCGGGCACCGAAGTTGTCTTCAAGGCTGACGACAAGATGGACCAAATCATCTTGGAAAAGCGCGAGTGCACTTACTCCTACTTCGCCGACCCCATGTACGTGTTCATGGACGCGGAGTACAACCAGTTTGAAGTCGAATCAGAAAACATGGGCGACTCGCTGAACTACCTGCAAGACGGCATGAGCACCGAAGTGGTGTTCTACGACGGCAAGGCCATTTCGGTGGAACTGCCCACCTCGCTGGTGCGTGAAGTAACTTGGACCGAGCCCGCTGTGAAAGGCGACACCTCGGGCAAGGTGCTCAAGCCGGCCAAGATTGCCACTGGCTTTGAAATCATGGTGCCGATCTTTGTGGCGCAAGGCGACAACATCGAAATTGACACCCGCACCAATGAGTACCGCAAGCGCGTGTGATCGACTCAAGCAGTAGAACAACCAAAAGGGGCGCCCAAAGCGCCCCTATTTTGTGCCTGCGTGAGTAGCACAGGAAACACCAAAGAAAAAGCCCCGCACAAGGCGGGGCCGTTAGACGGACATACGCCCGTGAGTGACCTTACTTCGGCATCACCGTCCGGGTACCGACCACCTCGATCTCAACGCGGCGGTTCTTGGCGCGGCCTTCCTTGGTCGCGTTGTCAGCAACGGGGCTGCTCTCGCCCTTGCCCTCGGTGTACACGCGGTTGGCCTCAATCCCCTTGCTGGTCAGGTAAGCCTTGACCGCTTCGGCGCGACGCACAGACAACTTTTGGTTGTAAGCATCGGAACCTTGGCTGTCGGTGTGACCCACAGCAATGATGACCTCCAGGGAGATGCCGCTCATCTTCGACACCAAGTCATCCAACTTGGCTTTACCTTCGGGCTTCAAAACGGCCTTATCGGTATCAAAGAAAGCGTCCGCAGCGAAATTGACCTTTTCCACGATCGGCTTAGGCGGTGCGGGCGGTGCAACAGGCGCGGCCTTCGGCGCAGCCGGCGCGGCCACCGGTGCAGCCGGCTTGGGCGCCTCTGGGGCCTTGGGCTTCAGCGCGCCGTCGCAATCCTTGGCGGCAGTAGCGGGCGTCCACGACGCGTTGCGCCAGCACAGTTCGTTGGTCCCGTTTTTCCACACGGTGCCATCAGTGGCACGCCAGTTGTCAACAGTGGTTTGGGCTTGCGCGTGGGCAGCCATGCTTGCCACAGATGCCAGAGCCAGAGCCGAAGCCAAGCGGGTCAGTTTGGTCATAATTTTCCTCTCAAGGGCGCCGCAGTTGCCTGCGCAATGATGGGGTCTGCAATAAACCTCGGGGGTACCTTGCACCACAGAAGCTTTCACAGGCCGAAAGATTCTGCCATGGGGCTTTCCACCGAAGCATTGTGATGGTGGCTCATGACACTTCAGCGAGCCTGTTGCAATGGAGCGACAAGGCGCCAACCATAGAATCGGCGATTCCCCATTGACTGAAGCCGCCGGGTTGCCGCGAAGCCCCCTGCGGGCAGAGAACGCCCACCGCATGACGACCCTCCCGTTCGCCAAGGAAACCCTGCCCATCAGCCTCGAAGAGGAGATGCGCCGCTC
>CAZAIR010000257.1:538-4480 GCA_964485225.1 uncultured Burkholderiaceae bacterium | reverse complement strand
ACGGCGAGCCGGGCACCAACGGCGGCCCGCCGGGGGACCTGTACATCGAGATCCGCATCAAGCAGCACGAGATCTTCGAGCGCGATGGCGACGACCTGCACTGCACGGTGCCGGTGCCCCTGACGACCGCTGCGCTGGGCGGGGACATCGAAGTGCCCACCCTAGGCGGCAAGGCCGAGATCGAGCTGCCCGAGGGCACCCAGCACGGGAAAACCTTCCGCCTCAAGGGCAAGGGCATCAAGGGCCTGCGCAGCAGCTACCCCGGTGACCTGTACTGCCACATCAGCGTTGAGACGCCTGTGAAGCTGACCGAGCACCAACGCAAGCTGCTCAAAGAGCTCGACAAGAGCTTCCGCGATGGTGGCGAAAAGCACTCGCCCAGCAGCAAAAGTTGGACCGACCGCATCAAAGACCTGTTCAACTGAGTGACGAAGTGCGGCCCGAAGGCAACAAGCTACGGGCTCACCCTCTCAAGTTGACCCCCAAGCGGGACGAAGATCAGGCCTTCGCTCCCGCACAGCCTGCATGCAAGTCGACTCGACCATCCACAAAGCCAATGCGCTGATCATTGACAGCAATGCCAATGCGCGCAGCCTGATCACCGCGCAACTGCGCGAGCTGGGGCTGGGCTTCGTGCGGTCGACCGGACGCATCAAGGACGCCCGCATCATCTTGGAGAACGCACCCTACGACCTGGTGCTGTGCGACTACCACTTTGAGGGCTCCGACGAATCGGGCCAAGACCTGCTGGACGAGCTGCGCCGCGAAGGTCTGCTGCCCTATTCCACGGTGTTCATGATGATCACCGCCGAAGCTACCTATGCCAAGGTGGCCGAAGCCGCTGAAGCTGCGCTCGACGGCTACCTCATCAAGCCCTACACCCTGGTGTCGCTGGCGGAGCGCATTCAAAGCGCACGCCATCGCAAGCGGGTACTGAAATCGATCTTCGAGGCCATTGAGGCGCAGGAGTGGGAGCTGGCCGCCAGCCTGTGCCTGGAGCGCTTTGAAAAGCGATGGGAGTTCTGGCTGTTCGCCGCCCGCATCGGCGCCGAAATCCTGTTGCGCCTGAAGCGCCACGAAGAGGCGCGCAAGCTGTACGAAGCCATCATTGCCGCCAAAACCCTGCCCTGGGCCAAGCTGGGGGTGGCGCGTGCCGATATGGCCGCTGGAAACCTCAGCCAAGCACGGCGCACGCTGGAAACCTTGATTGGCGAGCTGCCCGACTACGCCGACAGCCACGACGTCCTGGGCCGTGTGCACATGGAACAAGGCGACATTGCCCAGGCCCTGGCCACTTACCGCAGCGCGGCCGAACTGACGCCCGGCTGCCTCATGCGTGCCCAGCGCGCCGGCACCCTGGCCTTCTACAACAGGGAGCGCAAAGAAGGCCTGCACATCCTGGAGCGCGCCATGGCCAACGGCCTGCGCTCCAAGCTGTTTGACATGTTCACCCTGGTGCTCATCGCCTTGATGCGCTTTGACAACCGCGACACCAAAGGCGTGCGCCACACGCTCGATGCCATCACCCACGAGGTTGAACGCGTGCCGCAATCAGCCCGGCTGCGCCGCCTCAAGCGCTGCATCGAAGCCTTGTTGGCCATGCTGGAGCGCCGCAGCATCGACGCTCTCGCGGCCGCGCGCGAGCTCGCCGACGAGCTCAAGGACGACAGCGCCGACCACGAAACCGCCAGCTTGGTGGTGGCGGTCTGGATCCGTCTGGCGCAGGGCGACATGCAGCTCGAGGAAATGGACGACCTGCTGCAGTACGTGGGCCGCCGCTTCTGCACTGCCAAAGCCGCCACGGAAATCTTGATCGCGATGTGTGAAGGCAACGAGCACGGTGCGCAGTTCATGCGCGACAGCCATGCCAAGGTGTTCGAGATTGCCGAGACCGCGATGAAGCTCAGCATGCGTGGCAGCCCCGACCATTCGGTGCGCCTGCTGATCCAAGAGGGCGCCAACATGCGCAACGCCAAGCTGATTGACATGGCCATGTCTGTGCTCAAGCGTCACCAAGTCAAGATCGAAGACTCAGCCAGCCTCGAAGGCGAGATCTCCGTGCTGCAGAACCGTTTCGTCCGCCCTCAGCACATGTCGGCCAACAGAGCCCGTGCAGTGGGCGGCTTGGCTTTGCGCGGCGCCGCCAACTGAGGCGCCAGGGGCCGCTTAAAGCTCGGCGCGCGGGTCGCGGGTCATCAGCTGCTTCAATGCCTGCGCTGGGGCCAAGCGCCCCTCCAGCAGTGCCACCACGGTGGCCGTGATCGGCAGCTCCAATCCCATTGCCGCACCACGCTGCAGCACCGTGCGGGCGCTGTAAACACCCTCGGCCACATGGCCCAGCTGGGTCAGGGCCGCCTCCAACGGCAAACCTTGCGCGAGCAACACCCCCACCTTCCGGTTGCGGCTGAGCTCACCGGTCGCCGTGAGCACCAAGTCGCCCAAGCCTGACAGCCCCAGGAAGGTCTCAGCGCGCGCGCCCAGGGCCAAGCCCAGCCGGGTCATCTCAGCCAAACCCCGCGTCAGCAAGGCGGCGCGGGCATTCAGGCCTGGCGCTTGGGCCCAGTCGTTGCCCTCAGGGCTGGCTGCCATGCGCTCCCGCAGGCCGTCGGCCACGCCGGTAGCGATGGCCATCACATTCTTGACCGCACCGCCCACCTCCACGCCCACCGGGTCCGTGCTCGTGTAGACCCGGAGTCGCTCGCCATGAAAGGCCTGCACCGCCAACTCGGCCAAGTCGGGCTGTTCGCTCGCAGCCACCAAAGCGGTGGCCTGCCCGCGTGCCACCTCTTGCGCAAAGCTGGGGCCTGACAGCACGCCCACCTGGCCACGTCCTAGCTCACGGGCGATCTCGTGGCCCAGCTTCCCGGTGCCGGCCTCGAAACCCTTGCACAGCCACAGCAGCGGCACCGCACCCGCGCAGGCCTGCAGCTGCGCGCGCAAGCCCGCCATTGGCGTGGCCACGATCAGCAGGTCGGCGCCTTGCAGGGCTTCGGCATGGTCGGCCGTCACCGCCAAACGCTCGGGCAAGGCCGCCTCTGGCAGATAGCGCTGGTTGAGGCGCGAGGTCTGCATCGCCGCGGCCTGCACGGGGTCGCGCACCCACAGCGTGACCTGGTGCACCTGGGCGGCCTGGATGGCCAAGGCCGTGCCCCAAGCACCGGCCCCGAAAACACTGATCTTCATGGCGAAGCAACCCAAAAAAAAGCGCGCCTAGGGCGCGCTTTCGATTGTGCCGGCTTGTGCGGCTTCAGTTGGGCTGGCCTTGCTCAGCACGGGCTTGTTGCTGTGCCTCAAACATGGCTTGGAAATTCACTTCCGTCAGCAGCACCGGCGGGAAGCCGGCGCGGGTGCAAACGTCGCTGACGATGGCGCGGAGGTAGGGGTAGATCATCTGCGGGCAGACGATGCCCAAGATGCCTTCGAGCTGCTCTTGCGGCACGTTGCGGATTTCGAAGATGCCGGCTTGCTTGGCCTCAACCAGGAACAGCGTCTTTTCGCCGACCTTGGTGTTGACGGTGGCGGTGACCGTGACTTCAAAGATCCCGTCCTGCACCGGCGCGGCGGCCAGGGTCAGGTTGATGTCAACCTGAGGCTGGGTTTGCTCCAGCAAGATCTGCGGGGCATTGGGCTGCTCCAGCGACAGGTCCTTCAGGTACATGCGCTGGATGTTGAAAGTCGGGGCTGCGTTGTTGGTGTCTTCGGCCATGAGATGCGTTCAGGAGGGCTGAAAAAAGGCCCGCTGCGAGGGAGCGGGCCGGGCTTGGGTGGGATTGTGTCAGGCTGCCAGCAAAGGCATCAGGCCGCCGCGTTGATCGAGCGCAATGAGGTCGTCGCAACCACCCACATGGGTGTCGCCGATGAAGATCTGCGGCACCGTGCGACGGCCGGTGCGGGCCATCATGGCTTCGCGCTGCACCGGGTCGGTGTCGATGCGCACCTCTT
>CAZAIR010000257.1:0-528 GCA_964485225.1 uncultured Burkholderiaceae bacterium | reverse complement strand
GCTGCTTGAGCAGCATCTTGGCCCGCGTGCAGTAGGGGCACACGAGGGTGGTGTACATCAAGACTTTGCTCATCGCGCTGCTCCGGCTCAGGCTGTGGCGGATTTTTCGGTGGGCAGCGAGGCATCGCGCCATGCCGCCAAGCCACCGCTCAGTGGCACCACCTGCTCGTAACCGAGCTTCTTGAGTGCCAACACTGCACGCCCGGCCCGCGTGCCGGTTGGGCACACCACCACCAGGGGCAGCTTCTTATTGCTCGGCAAGGCTTTGTTGCCAGCCTCGATCTGTGCCATGGGCACATTGCGAGCACCTGGGGCATGGCCCGCGGCGAACTCAGCGGGCTCGCTCACATCGATCAGCACCGCCTTCTCGCGGTTGATCAAGCGCACGGCTTCAGAGGCTGAGACGCCGATGTTCTTGCCGCTCAAGGCAGGCCACAACAGGTAGGTACCGGAACTGATTGCCAACAGCAGCAGCAGCAGGGATTGGGGTTGCGACAGGTAATCGATCACAGCAGCCAGCCAAGAGAT
>CAZAIR010000256.1:0-4486 GCA_964485225.1 uncultured Burkholderiaceae bacterium | reverse complement strand
CAACGGCCAGAGCCTGACCAGCCAGCCGCCGCATGCGATTGCGGGCATGGGTATTGCCCGCACGTTCCAGAACATCGAGCTGTTCGAGTACGCCAGCGTGCTGCAGAACCTGCTGATCGGCCGCCACGTCCACCTGCCGCACTCGGTGTGGCGGGAGCTGCTGTTTTTGGGCAGCGTGCGCGAGCAAGAGCGCCAGGCGCGCCGCAAGGTGGAGGAGGTGATCGACTTCCTGAACCTGCAGCACTACCGCGACACCCTGGTGGCTGGCCTGCCCTACGGTGTGCGCAAGGTGGTGGAGCTGGCGCGCGCGCTGTGCATCAGCCCGAAGTTGCTGCTGCTCGACGAGCCCAGCAGCGGCCTGAACGTCGACGAGACCCGCGACCTGGCTTTCTGGATCGACGACATCAAGAACCTGCTTGGGGTGACCGTGCTGATGGTGGAACACGACATGAGCCTGGTCAGCCGCGTCAGCGACCGCGTGCTGGCCATGAACCAAGGCGAGGTGCTGGCACTGGGCACGGCCGCCGAGGTGCAGCGAGACCCCCGCGTGATCGAGGCCTACTTGGGCGTGGCAGCACCATGAGCGCGGTCATGCTGGAGGTGGCCAACCTAGAAAGCGCCTACGGGCCGGTCAAGGCCGTGCGCGGCGTCAGCTTGCAGGTGCCCGAAGGCCGCATCGCCACGGTGCTCGGCCCCAACGGCGCCGGCAAAACCACGCTGCTCAAGACCCTGAGCGGCATCAACGACCCGAAGCGGGGCAGCGTCAAGTTCGCGGGCCAAGACATCACGGGCATGGATCCCTCGCACATCGTGCGCTTGGGCCTCGTGCAGGTGCCCGAGGGTCGCGAGGTCTTCCCCTTGATGAGCGTGTACGACAACCTGCTGATGGGCGCCTACACCCGCCGCGACCGCGACGGCGTGGCCCGCGACCTGGAGCTGGTGCAGGGCTACTTCCCCATCCTGCGCGAGCGCAGCAGCCAAGACGCCGGCCTGCTCAGCGGCGGGCAGCAGCAAATGCTGGCCATTGCCCGCGCCCTGATGGCCGCGCCCAAGATGATCTTGCTGGACGAGCCCAGCCTGGGCCTGAGCCCCAAGCTCACGCAAGAGATCTTCGACATCGTCGTGCGCATCAACCGTGAACGCGGCACCACTTTGCTGATCGTGGAGCAGAACGCTCACCTGGCACTGGGCGTGGCCGACATTGGCTTCATCCTGGAGAACGGCCGCATCGTGGTCGAAGGGCCTTGTGCTGAGCTGCGCAACCGCGCCGACATCCAGGAGTTCTACCTGGGCCTGCAACAAGACGCCGGCGAGCGCGGTGAGCGCCGCTGGAAGCGCAAGAAGAGCTGGCAATGAGCGTTCTCTGGGCTCCTTTCAACGCCGCCGCAGCGCAACACCCGCTGCCCGGAGACACCGTGCCCGCCCTGTTCTGGAGCGGCGTGGCCGAGCGCGGCGAGCGCGTGTTCCTGCGTGAGAAGAAGCTGGGCATCTGGCAAAGCTGGACCTGGACTCAAACTGGCGACGCCGTGCGCGAGATGGCCCTGGGACTGATGGAACTGGGGCTGGCGCGGGGTGACGTGGCCGCTATCCTGGCCAACACCAGGCTGGAGTGGCTGCTGGCCGACATGGCCATCCAAAGCGCCGGCGCCACCGCCAATGGCATCTACCCCACCGATGCCCCCAGCCAGGTGCAGTACCTGTGCCAAGACTCCAGCGCTCGCGTTGTCTTCGTCGAGGACGACGAGCAACTCGACAAAGTGCTGGAGGTGCGCAGCCAGTTGCCCCTGTTGCGCTGGATCGTCGTGTTCGACCCCCAGGGGCTGGCCGGCTTCCACGATCCGATGGTGCTCAGCCTGGATCAGTTGCGAGAGCGCGGACGCGCTTCCGCCAGGAACCTCAGCGAGCGCCTGTCGCAGGTGCAGCCCGACGACTTGGCCATCTTGGTCTACACCAGTGGCACCACCGGCAAGCCCAAAGGGGCCATGCACAGCCACGCCGGCTTGGTCTATGGCACGCGCTCAGCCGCCACCAACTTGCCGCAGACGGCGCACGATGAGCGCATCTGTTTCCTGCCCCTGTGCCATATCGCCGAGCGGATCATTGGTGCCTACTCCAGCATCCTCACTGGCGCCACGCTGAACTTCGTCGAAAGCCCCGACACCTTCGCCGAGAACGTGCGCGAAGTGGCCCCAGACATCCTGTTCGCCGTGCCCCGCGTTTGGGAGAAGTTCTATTCCGGCATCCGCATCGCCGTGGCCGAGGCCACCCCGGTGCAGCAGTTGGCCTACCGCTGGGCCATCGGTGTTGGGATGCGTGTGGCCGACCGCGTCATCGCTGGCGAGCCTGTGTCGAGTGCCCTCAAGCTGCAGTTCCATGTGGCCAATGCCCTGGTGCTGGGCAACGTCAAGCGCTTCCTCGGCATCCACCGCGCCCGTGCACTCATCAGCGGCGCTGCGCCCATCTCGCCCGAGCTGATCAAGTGGTACCTCGCCCTCGGGGTGCCCATGTGCGAGGGCTGGGGCATGACCGAAACCTGCGCCTACGGCACGCTCACCCGCCCCGACGCCATCCTGCCCGGCTCCATTGGCCCGGCCGCCTTCGGCGTGGAGATGAAGCTCGACCCCGCCACCGGCGAAATACTCACCCGCGGCCCGCACCTGTTCAAGGGCTACTTGAACCTGCCAGAAAAAACCGCCGAGGTCATGGATGCCGACGGATGGTTTCACACCGGCGATGTGGGGACCGTCGATGCCCTGGGCCGCTACCGCATCACCGACCGGATGAAGGACATCATCATCACGGCCGGCGGCAAGAACATCACGCCCAGCGAGCTCGAGAACCAACTCAAGTTCTCGCCCTACATCACCGATGCCGTGGTCATTGGCGACCGACGGGCTTACTTGACGGCCCTGGTCATGCTGGACCAGGACAACTGCGAGCGCTACGCCCAGGAGCACGACATCCCGTTCTCCAGCTTCGGCACCTTGGCCCGTGCGCCGCAAATCCGCGCCCTTATTCAAAGCGAAGTGGACCGGGTAAACCGCGAGTTCGCGCGCGTGGAGCAGATCAAACAATTCCGTGTGCTCGAGAACCAGCTCACCGCAGAAGACGAAGAACTCACCCCGACGATGAAGCTCAAACGCAGCTTTGTCCAAAAGAAATACGCGGAGCTGATCGAGGGCATGTACCGCGGCGCCTGAGCCGCATCCAAAACCTAGGAGACCACTGGATGAACCGATTCCTGATGCCCGCGCTGCTGGCGACAGCAGCCCTGGCCGCCAACGCGCAAGTGCAAGGGGTGAGCAAGACCGAGATCACGGTCGGAACCATCCAAGACCTGTCCGGTCCACTGGCCTCCTACGGCAAGCAAGCGCGCAATGGCATGCAGTTGCGCATTGACGAGCTGAACGAACAAGGCGGTGTTCACGGCCGTCGCATCGTTCTCAAGGTAGAGGACTCGGGATACGACCCTCGCCGTGCTGTTTTGGCCGCCCAGAAGCTCGTCAATCAAGAAAAGATCTTCATCATGGCGGGCCACATCGGTACCGCTCAGAACCTGGCAGCCATGCCAGTGCAGTTCGAGAAGAACGTCATCAACTTCATGCCGCTGACCGCAGCGCGTGAGATGTACGAGCCCTTCCACAGGCTCAAGTACTCGTTCGCAGTGCCCTATTTCGAGCAAGTGCGGGTGATGACGCCCATGTTGGCCGCGCAAAGGTCCGCCAAGAAAATCTGCGTGCACTACCAAGACGACGACTTCGGTCTCGAGGTCTTGAAGGGCGCAGAAGCGGCCACCAAGGCCATGGGCGTCGAGATTGTCGAGAAGACCAGCTTCAAACGCGGCGCGACCGAGTTCTCCTCTCAAGTGGCCAAGCTCAAAGCCGCCGGCTGTGACTTCGTGGTGCTGGGCACCCTGATCCGCGAAACCATCGGCACGATGGGTGAATCCCGCAAGACAGGCTTCAACCCCACGTTCTTGGCCACCAGCGGCGCCTACACCGACCTCATCCACAGGTTGGGTCCCAAGTTCACCGATGGTCTTTACGCAGCGATGACCGTCCAGCACCCGTACCTGGATGAGGCCAGCCAACCGATCCGCTTTTGGGCCAACAAGTACAAGACGAAGTTCAACGAAGACCCGACAGTGTTCTCGGCATACGGCTACATCATCCTGGACGCTCTCATCCGGGCTGCGCAGAAGGCTGGCCCCAACCTGTCGACCGATAGCTTCATCAAGGCCATGGACTCGATGAGCATCCCCTCTGACATCTTTGGGTCGCCGCCATCCAACTTCACCGCAACCAAACGCCTGGGCAGCGATGCGGTCCGCTTGTCGCAGATCCAAGAGGGCAAGTGGCGCGTGGTGGCCGACTACAAGAAGTAAAGCAGGCCGTGCGCCGACAGCGGCGCCCAAGACCTCTGCTGCCCTAGCAAGTTCAGGCCGCGAGAAGCGGCCTGAACTTTTTTTGCAGAGGTGCTTGCGGAG
>CAZAIR010000255.1:0-4490 GCA_964485225.1 uncultured Burkholderiaceae bacterium | reverse complement strand
GACTCCTCCACCGGCCGCTTGGGCCTGCTGGAACTGCGCGCGTTCGAGATGCCGCCCCACGCCCGTATGAGCGTGGTGCAACAGCTGCTGCTGCGCGCCTTCGTGGCGCGCTTTTGGGACCACCCGTACCGCGCACCGCTGGTGCGCTGGGGCACGGCGCTGCACGACCGCTTCTTGCTCAGCACCTTCATCGAGATGGACCTGGAGGACGTGCTGGCCGACATGGCGCAGGCCGGCTACAGCTTTGACCGCCGCTGGTTCGATCCCCACATGGCGTTCCGCTTCCCGAAGATCGGTGAACTGAGCAGCCGCGGCGTTCACATCGAGTTGCGACACGCCTTGGAGCCGTGGCACGTGATGGGTGAAGAGGGCATGGCAGGTAGCACCGTGCGCTTTGTCGATGCCTCGCTGGAGCGCATCGAAGTCAAGGTCAGTGGCCTGATCGACCCGCGACACCGCATCACGGTCAACGGCCACACCCTGCCCTTGCAGCCCACCGGACGCGTGGGTGAGTTTGTCGCCGGCGTGCGCTTCCGCGCCTGGGAAGCACCCAGCATGTTGCACCCCACCATCCCGGTGCACGCGCCGCTCACCATCGACTTGGTTGATACCTGGATGAGCCGCTCGTTGGCCGGCTGCCAGTACCACGTGGCGCACCCCGGTGGGCGCAACCACACCACCTTCCCGATCAACGCCTACGAGGCCGAGAGCCGGTGTCTGGCGCGTTTCTTCCCGATGGGGCACAGCACGACGCCCATCCACGCGGCGCCGCCCCAACCCAGCCTGGAGTTCCCTTTCACGCTCGATCTGCGCCGCGTTGCGGGTGCGACCTGAGTGGGGGCATGGGGTGGCCAAGGCAACATCAAACCCTTGAGTGCTGCGCGCCTGATGTGAGCGGCGCCGCACACTGAAGCCCATGCCACCCTTGCCCACCAACGTCCTCCAAACCAGCCTGCTCGGCGACGAGCCGCCCGACCCTGTTGCCCTTGCAACACAGGCGGCGCTGCGCGGCCGAGATGGGCATTGGGACGAACTGCATGCCGAGCTGACCCAGCCCAACACCCCACCCACCGGCATGGCGCCGCTGTGGCGCCGTTTTTGGCAAACCAACGGCGTGGCCGGGTGGCAAGACCTTCAGGCCCGCGCCGAACGGGTGCGGCGCCGCGTCCAGGAGGACGGCGCCACCTACAACGTCTACAGCGACGCCGAAGGCGGCGGCTCCTCCAGCCACGTGTGGCCGCTGGAATTGCTCCCACTGCTGATCCAGCCCAGCGAGTGGCAGCACATCGAAGCCGGCGTGCGCCAGCGCGCGCGGTTGTTGAACGCCACGCTGGCCGATGTCTACGGTGCGTCGGGGCGCCTGCTCTCAGAAGGCCTGCTGCCCGCCTCCTTGGTGTTGGCCCACCCACAGTACCTGCGGCCCATGAAAGGCTGCGTGCCGCTGGGCGGCGTGCACATGCACTTGGCCGCCTTCGATTTGGCACGCGCACCCGACGGGCTGTGGTGGGTGGTCGGCCAGCGCACCCAAGCCCCATCGGGCCTGGGCTACATGCTGGAAAACCGGCTGCTGATCGCTGAACAGTTCCCGGAGGCCTTTCGGGACCTGGGCGTGCAGCGCCTGGCCGGCGCCTTCCGCACGCTCCTGCAAGGCCTGATCAAGCTGGCCCCACCACCTGAGGCCGGAGAGCCCACCCGGGTGGCCTTGCTCAGCCCTGGGCCCCACAACGAGACTTTTTTCGAGCACGCCTTCCTGGCGCGCTACCTCGGTCTGGCCCTCGTGGAGGGCGGCGACCTGACAGTGCGCAACAACCGCGTCTACCTCAAAACCCTGCTGGGCTTGGAGCGCGTGCACGTGCTGCTGCGCCGGGTCGACGACGAGTACCTCGACCCGCTGGAGTTGCGCGCCGACTCGGCCTTGGGCATCCCCGGCTTGGTGCAAGCACTGCGTGCGGGCGAAGTGGTGGTGGCCAATGCACCCGGCGCCGGCTGGCTGGAAAGCCCGGGCCTGTCAGCCTTTTGGCCTGGCGTGGCGAAGGCCTTGCTGGGCGAGGAGCTGCTGCTGCCGGCCAGCGGCGGCTGGTGGTGCGGCGAGGCGGCCGTGTGGGCCAAGCACCGCTCGCGCTTGAGCGACTTTGTCGTGGCGCCCACCTTCCCCAGCAGCGAAACCACGCGCGCCTTCACGCCCTTTTTGGCCAGCGAGTTGGACGCCGCTGCCCTGATGGCGCTGCAAGCCCGTATCGATGCCGACCCGACCGCCCACACCCTGAAGGACCGTGTGCGGCCGGCCAAGCAGCCGGTGTGGCGCCACGGCCAGTTGGAGCCGCGCGCCGCCGTGCTGCGGGTCTTCGCAGTGTGTGACGGCGAGGGCGGCTGGACCGTGCTGCCTGGTGGCCTGACGCGGGTGGCGCAGCGCCGCGACCAGATCGGCAGCAGCGCGCCCGATGCCCTGCTCACCATGCAGGCCGGCTGCGCCAGTGTCGACACTTGGGTGCTGACCGACGGCCCGGTGGACCGCAGCTCGCTGCTGCCCCCGCCGCTACAGCCCACAGATCTCAAGCACGCGCACCGCACCGTCACCAGCCGCGCCGCCGAGAACCTGTTCTGGCTAGGCCGCTACACAGAACGGGCCGAAAACACCTTGCGGCTGGCCCGCTGGACCTTGAGCAGCTTGAGCGCCAGTGCCCGCGGCACTGGGCCGCAGCCGCTGTTGCTGTTGCTCGACGGCCTGGCCCGCTTCAACGGCCTGGTGAACCCCTTGGCGCCACCGGCCGCGCGGCACCCACGCCAGTTCGAGGCCGAGCTGCTCAGCCAACTCGCCCCCCCGCAGGGTGGCACCAGCGTGGGCTGGAACCTGCGCGCCCTCGCCAACTGTGCACAGGCCTTGCGCGAGCGCCTCTCGACCGAGCATTGGCAGCTCATCCAGCATGTGGGGCAAACCTTCGAGCGTCGCGTGGCTGCCGCCCTGTCATCAGGCAGCGCCGACGTGGCCTCGGCACTGGCTGATACCGACACCCAGCTCGCCGCGCTCACAGGGGCCCAAAGCGACCGCATGACCCACGACGACGGCTGGCGCGTGATGACCGTGGGCCGGCAGATCGAGCGACTTCACTACCTGGCCGATGTGCTGCACCAAGGCTTCACCTTGCAAGTGCACAGCAGCGATGAGGGCTTCGCGCTGCTACTGGCCCTGTTCGACAGCACCATCACCTACCGCGCCCAGTTCCAGGGGCGGCGCGAGTTGACGCCGCTGCTGCACCTGCTGGTGATCGACCCGGACAACCCGCGCTCCCTGGCCCGCGTGGCCCTCAGCCTGACGGAGCGATTTGCCAAGCTCGCCCGTCATCAGCCCGATTGGGCCGCCAGTGTGGTGGCCGGACTACCCGACACCACGACTTGGTCGCTCAGGCAACTGGCTGAGGTCGACAGCAACGGCCAGCCCCAGGCCCTGCTGAGCCTGCTGGCGCAATGCCGCAGCCAGGCGCTGGGGTTGTCGACGCACATCAGCCAGCGCTTGTTCGCGCACGTGGCCACGCCGGAACGGCGAATCTGGCAATGAGCAACGGCCCATACACACCCATCCCGAACGAGCGCCGCTTGCGGGTGGTGCACAACACCACGTACGCGCACGACCAACCGGTGGAGATGGCGCACCACATCGCCTTCCTGATCCCGCGCGAAAGCCCGCAGCAGCGGGTGCTGCACTGGCAGGTCGACATCGATCCTCTGCCCGACAACTGGGCCGCCGCCAGCTGGGAGGCCGAACGCCAGCTCAGCCGCGACCCCTGGGGCAATGCGCGGCTGGTGTTCAGCCACGCCCAAGTGCACCGGGAGCTGCGCGTGTGCAGCCGCTTTGACGTGGCGGTGAGCACCCGTGCCGCGCTGGAGACTGGCAACAGCCCAGCCTGGGAAACGGTGGCGCAGTCGCTTCGCTACCACGCTGGACCTGACATCCATCCACAGCAGGCTGTCGCTGTCGAGTTCAGCCTCCCGTCGCCCTTCGCGGCGCCCGACGCCGCCTTGACCACCTACGCGCGATCAGCGTTTCAGCCGGGTCTGCCCCTGGCACAAGGGGCGTTCGCCTTGATGCAGCAGATCCATGCTGACTTTGCCTACGCTCCCTTGGCCACCCATGTCGGCACCCGCGCCAGTGAAGCACTGCGCCTTCGCCGCGGGGTCTGCCAAGACTTCGCCCAGGTCCTGGTGGCCGCCTGCCGCGGTCTGGGTCTGGCGGCGCGCTATGTCAGCGGCTACCTGCTCACCCATCCGCCGGCCGGGCAGCCGCGTTTGATTGGCGCCGATGCCAGCCACGCGTGGGCCGAGGTGTGGTGCCCGGTGCAAGGCTGGATGGCCCTGGACCCCACCAACAACCTGGTCGTAGGCCAAGACCACGTGCTGCTGGCCTGGGGGCGCGACTACGCCGACGTGGCCCCGCTGCGGGGCGTGGTGCGCGGTGGCACGCAATCGGCGCCGCTGGTGGCCGTCACCGTCAC
>CAZAIR010000254.1:0-4570 GCA_964485225.1 uncultured Burkholderiaceae bacterium | reverse complement strand
TGCGCTTGTCGGTCGACTGCATGGGGGGTGACCACGGCCCCAGCGTCACCTTGCCCGCTTGCCAAGCCTTTCTGGCGCGCCACCCTGACGCCGAGCTGGTCTTGGTCGGCCAAGCCCACGCATTGGAGCCGGCCGCCCAGTGGCCACGCACCACGCGGGTGACGGCCACCGAAGTGGTGGCGATGCACGACGCTGTGGAAGTGGCGATGCGCAAGAAGAAAGATTCTTCGATGCGCGTGGCCATCAGCCAGCTCAAAGGCGAGCGGCCTGCTGCGGATGTGTGCGTGTCGGCCGGCAACACGGGCGCCCTGATGGCCCTGGCGCGCTACCTGCTCAAGACGATGGACGGTATCGACCGACCGGCGATTGCCACCTCGATGCCCAACCAAACCGGCGGTTTCACCACCGTGCTGGACTTGGGGGCCAACGTCGATTGCGGACCCGAGCACCTGTTGCAGTTTGCGGTGATGGGCAGTGCTTTGGTCACCTCGGTGACCGAGAACGAATCACCGACCGTGGGCTTGCTCAACGTTGGTGAAGAAGTCATCAAGGGCAGCGAAGTCATCAAGCGCGCGGGCGAGCTGCTGCGCGAGGCCGATGCGGCCGGTTTGATCCGCTTTCACGGCAATGTCGAAGGCAACGACATCTTCAAAGGCACTGCCGACGTGGTGGTGTGCGATGGCTTTGTGGGCAACGTCGCGCTGAAGACGGCCGAAGGCCTGGCTGCCATGATTGGCTCCATGCTCAAGGCCGAGTTCGGGCGTGGTCCTTTGTCCAAACTCGCCGCCCTGGTGGCTTTGCCAGTGCTCAAGCGCTTCAAGGGCCGGGTAGACCATCGCAAGTTCAACGGCGCGGCGCTGCTCGGCCTGCGTGGTCTGGTGTTTAAGAGCCACGGTTCGGCCGATGCCTATGCGTTCGAGCGCGCCCTGGAGCGCGCTTACGAGGCCGCCCGCCACCAGCTGTTGCAGCGCGTGCACGACCGTGTCGCCAGCAGCTTGCAGCCCAGCCAGCCGACGCCTGCGTCGGCCGACCCTGTTCTGGATCCGTCTTCCCCATGAGCCTGCCTCTTTTTTCCCGCATCCTGGGCACCGGCAGTTACCTGCCGGGCACCGCGGTCAGCAATGCCGATTTGGCTGCCCGTTTGGCTGCCGAAGGCATCGAGACCTCGGACGCTTGGATCCAGGAGCGCACGGGCATTCAAGCCCGCCACTTCGTGAGCGAGGGACAGACCACGTCCGATCTCGCCTTGCCGGCCGCGCAAGCCGCTATCGAAGCCGCCGGCCTGAGCGCTGCCGACATCGACTTGATCATCGTGGCCACCACCACGCCGGATATGGTGTTCCCGTCGACCGCTTGCTTGTTGCAGGCCAAGCTGGGCGTACACGGTTGCGCTGCCTTCGATGTGCAGGCGGTGTGCTCAGGTTTCCTGTATGCGCTGGGCGTCGCTGACGCCATGATCCGCGCTGGTAGCGTCCGCCACGCGCTGGTGGTCGGTGCCGAAGTGTTTTCGCGCATCCTCGACTTCAAGGACCGTACCACTTGTGTGTTGTTCGGTGACGGTGCTGGTGCCGTTGTGCTGGGCGGGTCGAATGAGTCGGGGATCTTGGCAACAGCCTTGCATGCCGATGGCCGCCAAGCAGGCGTGCTGTGTGTGCCGGATGACGTTGTGCACATGGATGGCCCGGCCGTTTTCAAGCTGGCTGTGGGCGCGCTAGAGAAGGCCGCCTTGGAAGTGCTTTCCAAGGCCGGACGTTCGCCTGAGAGCGTGGACTGGTTGATCCCGCACCAGGCCAATCTGCGCATCATGAAGGGCACGGCCAAGAAGCTGGGCTTGCCCGATGAGCGCATGGTGGTGACCGTGCACGCGCACGGCAACACCTCGGCCGCGTCGGTGCCGCTGGCGCTGGACGTGGCGGTGCGCGACGGCCGCGTCCAGCGGGGCCAAACGCTCATGCTCGAGGGCGTGGGTGGTGGCTTTACTTGGGGCGCCGCGCTCGTCGTTTATTGAACCCGCTCACGGCAAACGCTCGCTGAGCTTGATCACGGACCGATCCCATGTCTGCGTCACCTGTTTTTGCATTCGTTTTCCCGGGCCAAGGCTCGCAAGCCGTGGGCATGCTCGATGCCTGGGGCGACCATCCCGCTGTGCAAGCCACGCTGGCCGAGGCCAGTACCGCCCTGGGCTACGACGTGGCTGCCCTGATCCACGCTGGGCCCAAAGAGCAACTAGATCTGACGACCTACACCCAGCCTCTGATGCTGACAGCGGGCGTGGCCTGCTGGCGCGCTTGGGTGGCCGAGACCGGTCTGCAACCCGTGGCCGCTGCCGGCCATAGCCTGGGTGAGTACAGCGCCTTGGTGGCTGCTGGCGCCCTGACCCTGGCCGAAGCGCTGCCCTTGGTGCGTTTGCGCGCTGAAGCCATGCAGGCGGCCGTGCCGGTGGGGCAGGGCGGTATGGCGGCCATCCTGGGCTTGGACGGCGAGTCGGTCAAAGCGGGCTGTGCCCAGGCGCGCGCTGAATCGGGTGAAGTTGTGGAGGCTGTGAATTTCAACGACCCCAAGCAGACCGTCATCGCTGGCACCAAGGCCGGCGTCGAGAAGGCTTGCGAAGTGCTCAAGGCCGCAGGCGCCAAGCGGGCGCTCCCGCTGCCCGTGTCGGCCCCTTTTCACTCCAGTTTGATGTTGCCGGCGGCCGAGCGTTTGAAGGTGGCCCTGGCCGCGGTGACCTTCGGGGTGCCGCGCTTTGAGGTGCTCAACAACGTCGATGTGGCGGCGCCCAGCGAGCCCGATGCATTGCGGGATGCGCTTTACCGCCAAGCCTTCCAGCCCGTTCGCTGGGTGGAGTTGGTGCAGGCGCTGGCTGCGCGCGGCGTCACGCACGTGGTCGAGTGCGGCCCGGGCAAGGCACTGGCCGGCATGGTCAAGCGCATCGACCCAAACTTGCAAGCCGCCAACGTTTTCGATCCCGCCAGCCTCGTCGAGGCCCGCACCTTGCTGACCGGAGCCTCCGCATGAGCACTGCATCCATCGCCCTTGTCACCGGCGCCACCCGCGGCATCGGAGCCGCCATCGCCGCCCGCTTGGTCGAGGCCGGCCATTTCGTGATCGGCACGGCCACCTCGGCCGAAGGCGCCGCCCGCATCCAGGCCGCCTTGGGCGAGCGCGGCCAGGGCGTGGTCTTGAACGTCACCGACGCGGCGGCGGCCCAGGCCCTGGTCGACCAGATCGTGGCCGAGCGCGGTGGCCTGCATGTGCTGGTGAACAACGCCGGCATCACTCGCGACACCTTGGCCCTGCGCCTGAAGGACGAAGACTGGGATGCGGTGCTGGACACCAACCTGAAGGCCGTCTTTCGCCTCTGCAAGCTGGCCATCAAGCCCATGATGAAGCAGCGCAGCGGCCGCATCGTCAGCATCACCTCGGTGGTGGGGGCATCGGGCAACGCCGGGCAAGCCAACTACGCTGCTGCCAAGGCTGGCTTGGCGGGGCTCAGCCGTGCGCTGGCCCGGGAAGTGGGTAGCCGTGGCATCACGGTGAACTGCGTGGCTCCAGGCTTCATCGCCACTGACATGACGGCCACTTTGGCCGAGGCCCAGCAAGCCGCCTTGTTGGCCCAGATTCCTTTGGGCCGTTTGGGTGAGGCGCGCGAGGTGGCCGAGGCGGTTGCCTTCCTGGCTGGCCCGGGCGGTGGCTACGTGACGGGCACCGAGCTGCACGTCAACGGCGGCATGTACATGTGCTGATTTAGAGCAAGTTCCCTACAGCCGGTAGAATGGTCGGCTGTTTCTTTTGAAAAACCCCTCCCGGAGGAGTCATGAGCGATATCGAAGCCCGCGTCAAAAAAATCATTGCCGAGCAACTCGGCGTGCCTGAGGCGGACGTCTCCAACGAAAAGGCCTTCGTGGCCGATCTGGGCGCTGACTCGCTCGACACCGTGGAGCTGGTGATGGCTCTCGAGGACGAGTTCGGTATCGAGATCCCCGATGAAGAAGCCGAGAAGATCACCACCGTGCAGCTGGCGATCGACTACGCCCTGAAGCACCAGAAGGCCTGATCGGCCCGGTGTCCAACGCGCCTTCACGGGCGCGTTTTGCTTTCTGAATCTCGAAGTGTGTCCGCATGAGCCGTCGTCGCGTTGTCGTCACTGGCCTTGGTTTGGTCTCGCCGGTGGGCAACACCGTCGAGGCCGCCTGGGCCAACATCTTGGCCGGTCGCTCCGGCATTGCACCCGTCACCCGCTTTGATGCCAGCAATTTCGCTTGCCAGTTCGCAGGCGAAGTCAAAGGATTCAATGTGGAAGATTGGATGCCCGCCAAAGAGGCGCGGCACATGGACACCTTCATCCATTACGGCATGGCAGCTGGTCTGCAAGCCGTGGCCGATGCCGGCTTGCCGCAAGGTGAGCAACTGAGCGAGGAGATGGCCGAGCGAATTGGCTGCCTGGTGGGTTCGGGCATTGGCGGCTTGCCGCTGATCGAAGAAACCCACAGCGACTTGGTCAACAAAGGCCCGCGTCGCGTGTCGCCGTTCTTTGTGCCAGCCTCGATCATCAACATGATCTCGGGTCAGT
>CAZAIR010000253.1:0-4570 GCA_964485225.1 uncultured Burkholderiaceae bacterium | reverse complement strand
TCGGGCGCGCTGCAGTTGAAAACCTCGCTGGCCCACAGCACGTGGCCCATGCGCTCGGCCAAGGGGGCGTACTCGGCGTTGGTGAGGCCGGCGCCCAGCTCGCTCTCGGGCAGGAACAGGTTCCACAGGCCTTCGGCTTGGGCTTCCTTCTTCAACTTCTCGATGGTTTGCAGGGGCGTCCAGCGCTTGCCCGCCAAAGTGTTGGCGGCCAGCTCGTCACGGGCGGCTTGTTCTTGGGGCTCGATGCGTTCGCGCATGAAGGCGTCCACGCGGGCCAGCAGGGCGTTGCCCCGGTCGGTCATTCCGAAGTTCATGGGTCGATTCCAGTTTGGGCGATGTGCCAGCCAAGTTGCGCCACCTGCGGCGCCAGCGCGCCTTGGGCCACGGCCTGTTGGCTGCTGGCAATGCCTTGCGCCGCGCGCGCGGCCACGCCTTGCATGATGGCCGCAAGGCGGAACAGGTTGACGGCGAAGTAGAAGTTCCAGCGCTGGCCCACCTGCAGGCCGGTGCGGGCCTCGTAACGGGCGCAGTAGTCGCCCAAGGCAGGGATGCCTTGGGCGGCCAAGTCCACCCCGGCCAGGCCGCGCATGGGGCCGGGCGGGGCCACCCAGGCCAGCGCGTGGTACGCGAAGTCGGCCAGGGGATCGCCCAGCGTGGACAGCTCCCAGTCGAGCACGCCAATCACCTCGGCCTGGTCCCGCGTCCACACCAGGTTGTCCAGCCGGAAGTCGCCATGGACGAGGCGGGTGAGCACGGTGTCGGGCGCCGGGGCGTTGGCGGGCAGCCACTCGATCAGGCGCTCCATCGCGTCGATGGCCGGCGCGTGCGCGCAGCTGGCGCGGTATTGCTTGGTCCAGCGGCCGATCAGGCGGTCGTAGTAGTTGCCGGCGGCGCCGTAGTCGCGCAAGCCCGTCGTGTCCAGGTCCACGCTGTGGATGGCCGCGATGGTGGCGTTCATGGCGTCAAAGATTGCGCCGCGCTGCGCAGGCGTATGGGTCTTCAAGCGCGGGTCCCAGTGCACCTCGCCGTCCAGGAAGTCCATCACGTAGAAGGCGCGGCCCAGCAGGGCTTCGTCTTCGCACAGCGCGTGCACGCGGGGCACGGGCACGGCGCTGCCGGCCAGGGCCGTCATCACGCGGGCTTCGCGCTCGATGGCGTGGGCCGTGGGCAGCAGCTGGGCCACGGGGCCGGGCTTGCAGCGCATCACGTAGGCGCGGCTGGGGGTGACGAGCTTGAAGGTCGGGTTGCTCTGGCCGCCGTTGAAGCGCTCCACGCTCAGCGGCCCGGCAAAGCCCGGCACCTGCGCCTGCAGCCAAGCGGCCAAGGCGCCGGTGTCCAGCCAGGGCGTGTCATCGGCCGCGCGGGTGCCGGCAAAGGAACTCATGAGGCAATCTCCGGGTTACAGCCGGCGATCATCGCCCCCCGCGCTGGCCACAATCTGTCCCCCTGGCGACAACCTGGGAAGACCCCAGCATGAGCCTCACCACGGCCAAAGACCCCACGCTCGACCCTCTGCCCACACTGCGCCGCCACCCGTGGTTCGCGCAGCTGCCCGAAGCTTTGCA
This sequence comes from uncultured Burkholderiaceae bacterium, assembly GCA_964485225.1. Classification (GTDB taxonomy): domain Bacteria; phylum Pseudomonadota; class Gammaproteobacteria; order Burkholderiales; family Burkholderiaceae_C; genus Inhella. The sequence continues at coordinate 3,005 of CAZAIR010000253.1, read as the reverse complement.
GCTGGCCATCGTGGCGCGTTCGCGCCCGGTGCGGCTGGCACACGGGCAGTTGCTGTTCCGCAAGCGCGACCCGGCCGATGCCTGGTGGGGCATCTTGCAAGGCGCGATCCGCATCGGTGCCAGTTCGGCCGAAGGGCGCGAGCTCACGCTCACCTACCTGGAGCCCGGCGCTTGGTTCGGCGAGATCTCACTGTTCGACGGCGAGCCGCGCACGCACGACGGCCAGGCCCAGGGCGCCACCGTGCTGCTGCGCGTGGCCCGGCCTGACTTTGACGCCCTGCTGGCCGAGCACCCGGCGCTGGCGCGTGCGCTGCTGCAGCTGCAAAGCCAGCGCCTGCGCATGATGTTTGGCTTGATCGAATCCGCCAGCCTGCTGCCCCTGCCGCAGCGGCTGGCGCAACAGCTGCTGAGCCTGGCCAGCACCTACGGCGAGCCGGGCCCGCAACCGGGCACGGTGCGCATCGCGCTGCGCCTGCCGCAAGACGCGCTGGGCCAGCTGCTGGGCACCAGCCGCCAGCGCATCAACCAAGCGCTCAAAACCTGGGAGCGCGATGGCTGGCTGAACCAGCGCTACGGCGAGATCGTGCTGCTCAACGTGGCTGCACTGGAGGCCGAGGCCGAGGGCTGAAGGCCCGGCCGGCTCAGCGCACGGCGCGCAAAGCTTGCGTCCAGGCTTTGGCCGAGCGGCGCACCCAGGCTTCGGCGCCGGGGCCGTCGTCCAGCGCGTAAACGCCCAGCGCCACGAAGCGGTCTTGGTGGCGCGCCATCACCGTGCCGATCAGCAGCGGCGCCGGGCGGCCGTCGCCGGTATCCACCGCCGTGCGCAGCAAGTAGGCGAAGGCTTGGGGCTCGTCCAGCAACACGCCCAGGGGCTGGATCTCGCCCATCTTGATCTGCAACTTGGGGTCGCCGCTGGCTTGTTGCAGCTGTTGGTTGATGTGCGCCGACACGCCCGGCACGCGTTGGCGCAGCTGTTGGGTGAAGGCGGCTTGATCGCCGATGACGGCGTCGCGCATGGTCCTGAAATTGGCCTCCGTCAGCGCCATGGCCTCGCGCTGGCGGTGCACTTGCAGCATGAAGTAGCGCTTCAAGCCTTCGGCCTGCCCATTGCCAACAGCCCGCGCTTCAGCTGGGCTGACCCAAAAAGCCACCAAGCGGTTGGCCGGCCCGGTCATGGCCTCGCCCAAGCGCTGCAGCTCGGGCGAGAGACTGCCCGCATCCACATACCCCGGCGGCACCGGAAAAGGCAGCGGCTGGCCGGCCACGGTGAGGCGCACGGTGGCGTGGGCCGTTGCATTTGCGGCGTCACCTGGGGCGGGCACCGCCGCGGGGTTGGCGGCTTGAACCTGTGCCAGCGGGGCCAGGCAGGCGGCCGCCAGGCAGAGCAGCGCGGCAGCGCCTCGTTGAATCGGTGTCATGCGCAAGGCTCCGTTGGGTGTGTTGAGCGGGTGACCATCATCCGCGCCCCAGCACGACCCAGGCCACGCCGCCCGCCACCACCGACTGCGCCAGCAGCGCCAGCGCCACCCAGCGTCCGTAGCCAGCGCCACCTGCCGTGTAGGCCACCACGCTGCGCGATACGGCGTTGGTGCCCAGGGCCAGCAGCAAGCCCAAGGTCAGCGTCACCGTGTCGATGCGGCCTTCGCGGGCCAGCCCGGCCAAAGAGGGCAGGGCTGCATGGGCGTCGGCCAAGCCCGCCAGCGCCGCACCGCCCAACACCCCCAAACTGCCCAGCGCGTGCTGCGCGGCACTCACCGCCACGGTGACGCCGGTCAGCACAGCCGCCAGCAACAGGGCTTCACGCGGGCGAAGTGGCCGACGGCCCGGCGCGGTGGCATTGGGCAAGACAGCGGGTGCCAGCCACCAGCCGGCCACCAGGGCCACGGCCAGCCCGGTGAGGGCGATGGGGCTCCAGGCCAGTGCGGCAACGGGTGCCAGCGGCCACAGCATCAGCAAGGTCTGCAGCCACGTGGCGGCGGTGGACATGACAGCCGCTGCCGCGAACGCCCGCGCACTGCCCCCTTCGCGCCGCGCTTGCGCACCCAAAGCGGCCACCGTGGCGGTGCTGGACACCAGCCCGCCCAGCAAACCCGCCGCCAGCCACCCTGCCCGCGTGCCCAACAGCCGCAGCGCCACATGCGCCACGGCCTGCAAGGCCAGCAACAGCAACACCAAGCTGCCCAGCTGCCAAGCGCTGACGCCGCCCAGCCACGCCAGCGGGGTGCGGGGCAGCAGCGGCATCACCAGCAGCGCCAGCGCGCCCAGCAGCAGCAGGTCGTGCAGCTCTTCTTCGCGCAGCAACTCCAGCGCAAAGTGGTGCAGCCGCGCGCGCAGCGCCAGCAAGGCCGTCAGCACCAGCGCGGCCACGGCAGCGCCAGCCGGTTGCGCCAGCGCCAGCGCGCCGATCAGGTAGGTGGCCAGCAGTGCCAGCTCGGTGGTCAGGCCGGGATCCTTCGGCCGTTGGCGCCACAGCGTGGCGCTGAGCACCACGGCCACCGCCAGCAAGCCCGCGGCCAGCAGCCACGGGTTGGCCAGCCATGCCGCCAGCGCGCCGGCCAGGGCGGCCACGGTGAAGGTGCGCAGGCCGGCCACGTCGCGGTCCGGGCCGTCGCCCTTGCGGCGCTCGCGCTCCAGGCCCACCAGCAGACCGCAGCCCAGGGCCACGGCCAAGCCCACGGCGGGCACAGCAAGGTCGCCCATCAGGCGTCGAAGAAGTAGGCCTTGGCGATCAGCCCGTCGCGCACCTCGTACACGGCCGCCACCTCGAAGGGCTCGGGCCGCACACCGTGCACGCGCTCGTGGTCGAACACTTTGCTGCCCACCACCAAGCGGCCCAGCAACTCGGCGTGCAGCTCAGGCAGGTTGAAGCGGTTCGCTGCGTAGTGCGCGGCCAGCGCGGCCTTGCCTTGGATCGAGGGCACGGCCGAGGGCGGGCGGTAGAGCGCGATGTCATCGCTGTAGCAAGCGATGAAACGCGCCAGGTCGCGGGCGTTGTAGGCGTCGAG
>CAZAIR010000252.1:0-4586 GCA_964485225.1 uncultured Burkholderiaceae bacterium | reverse complement strand
GAGCCGTTACATCAGCGCCATCAGCCACGAGCTGCGCACACCGCTCAACAGCATCTTGGGCTATGCGCAGCTTATGGGCGAAGACGCCACCGTTCCGCCCCACCGCAAGCAGGCGGTCGGTGTCATCAAGCGCAGCGGTGAGCACTTGCTGAGCCTGATCGAAGGCACGCTAGACGTTGCACGCATCGAGGCCGGCAAGCTGACGCTCGATGTGCGGCCCATGCGTTTTGCCGACTGCGTGCACGAGATTGCCAGCATGTTCGAGCTGCAGGCGTCTGGCAAACAGCTGGCCTTCCGGTTCGAGGCCGAGGGCGTGTTGCCCGAGGTGGTGCGCGCCGATGAAAAGCGGCTGCGGCAGATCCTCATCAACCTGCTGGGCAACGCCATCAAGTTCACCGCGCAAGGCCGAGTGACGTTCCGAATCAAGCACGCGCGGGAGATGGCCAGCATCGAAATCCAGGACACCGGTCCCGGTATTCCCGCTGAAGAATTGGCCCGGATCTTCGAGCCCTTCACCCGCAGCGCCACGCTGGCGCCCTCTCCTGGCCCTGCCGCGCCGGGCGCAGGCTTGGGCCTGACCATTGCCAAGATGCTGACCGACCTGATGGGGGGGGAGCTCACCGCCAGCAGCACGCTGGGGGCAGGTTCGGTGTTCCGTGTCAGGCTGTTTTTGCCGGAGGCGCATTCGTCCACACACCGCAGCATGACCCGCCTGGCGTCCCGTCCCTTGCTGCAGCGGCGTGGCTACGATGGCCCGCGCCGCCGCGTGCTGGTGGTTGACAACGAGGAGGCCGACCGCGAACTGCTGCAGAGCCTGCTGGAGCCGTTGGGCTTTGAACTGCGCACGGCCGCCAGCGGCCACGACGGCCTGGATCTGCTGGCAACCGGCTACCGGCCTGACGCGATCCTGATGGACTTGGCCATGCCGGGCATTGACGGCTGGGAGACCCTTCGTCGGTTGCGCTCGCTGGTGCCCGCGCCGCAAGCCGCCGTGGCCATCGTGTCGGCCAACGCCTTCGACAAAGGACTGGACAACGACGCCGGTATTCCCCCCGAAGATTTCATTCTGAAACCGGTGCGCCATTCTGAGCTGCTTGACTGGCTGGAGCGCAAGCTGGCCATCGCCTGGGTCGACAGCGTGCCCGCATCCACCGAAGTGCCGGTTCAGGCTGCAGATCCCGTCGTAGAGGTCCTGCCAGACCCCATGGCGCAGGCTGCGCTGCTCGAGGTGGTCCAGCTCGGTTACTTCCGCGGCATCATGAACAAGCTCGCTGAGATCGAGGCTGCCGCCCCGGAACGTGGGGCCTTTGTCGAGCAGATGCGCGGCATGGCGCGACAGTTCCAATTCGAGGCCATGGCCCGGCTGCTGCAACAGCAACCCGGGTAAGCTCGTCCGCATGCAGCCTTTGCACCCGCTGGACAAAACGCTGGACCGCGCCAACAGCGAAGTGGTGCTGATCGTGGACGATGTGCCCGACAACCTGTCGGTGCTGCACGATGCGTTGGACGAATCGGGCTACACCGTGCTGGTGGCCACCCATGGCGAGTCCGCACTGCAGCGCGCGGCCCAGGCCCTGCCCGACATCGTGCTGCTGGACGCCATGATGCCCGGCATGGACGGTTTCGAGGTGGCTCGGCGGCTGAAGGCCGCGCAAGCCACCGCGCACATTCCCATCATTTTCATGACCGGCCTGACCGAGACCGAGCACTTGGTGGCCGCGCTCGAGGCCGGTGGGGTGGACTACGTCACCAAGCCCATCAAACCCAAGGAAGTGCTGGCCCGCATGGGGGTGCATCTGGCCGGCGCGCGCGAAAAGCGCCAGGCCCGCAACGCACTCGACGCTTTCGGCTACGCCACCATCACTGTGCGCGCCAGCGACGGCCGAGTGATGTGGCAGACCCCGCTGGCACGGCAGATGCTGGAAACCTACTTCGGCCCCGCCACTGGCACCGTGCCAGAGGTGGTGCGCCAGTGGTTGCAGCGGCAAACCTGGCCACTGCCCGAACCCGCCGAACCACCGCGTTTGGCGATAGAGCAGGGCGCGCGACGCCTCACGCTGCGGCTGCACCCACAGGCCGGCGATGGCGCGGCGGGCGAAGCCGGCGGCGATTGGTTGATCGTGATGCGAGAGGTGTCCGATGCCGCTGTCATCGAGGCCATGAGCCTGAGCTTCAAGCTGACCGCCCGTGAAGCCGAGGTGCTGTACTGGGTGGTCAAGGGCAAGATCAATCGGGACATTGCGGACATCCTCGGTGCCAGCCCGGCAACGGTGAAAAAGCACCTGGAGCGTGTCTTTGCCAAGCTCGGGGTGGAAACGCGCACGGCCGCCGCAGGGATGGCGATGAACCGCATTCGGCAACTGCACCCGCAGTTTGAGGGTTGAGCTTCGGCGCCAGCGCCAAAGCTTGTGCGGGGCCTGGGCACCGATCCGACCACGGCCAAGCGGTCGTGCGCTGCGTCAGGTCTGCAACGGCCAGCCCGCGTCAGATGCGCTCGAAATCCCCATGCCGCCCGAGCCCGCTGGCAAACCGTCCGGCACCGGCGGCGCCTTCCTGAAAGTGTGCCTCCACACCGTTCACCCATTCCCGGCGCAGCGCTTCGCGCACCGGAGCACCATAGGTTTCCAGGATGGAGCGGCGGTCGGCGCGCACGGCGGCTTGCGGGAAGCGCGCAATGGTCTGGGCCATGGCTTCTGCGGCCTCACGGGCGCCGCCGTGCGCCACCACTTTCTCGCACAGGCCAATCTGCACCGCTTCGGCCGCAGGCACCTTGCGGCCGGTGAGGGTGATCTCCATGGCACGGCCCTGGCCCACCAGGCGCGCCATGCGCACCGTGCCGCCGTCGAGCAGCGGGATGCCCCAACGGCGGCAGTACACGCCGAAGTAAGCGGTCTCGGCCATGACACGGATGTCACACCACATGGCCAGTTCCATGCCACCTGCAACCGCTGGGCCTTCCACAGCCGCAATCACAGGCTTGGAGAGTTCCAGCCGCGTCGGACCCAGCGGACCGCGCGGTGCGGGGTTGGCACCGGTGGGGAAGGCCAGTCCTTCGGACACCTCGCGACGGAACGATTCGCGGTCGGACAGTGTGCTGGCGAACTTCAGGTCCCAGCCCGCGCAGAACGCGCCACCTTCGCCCCACAACACCGCCACGCTGGCACTGGGATCGGCGTCGAATTGCTGGAAAGCGCTGACCAGCGCGTCGGCGCTTTCGGGGTCCATCGCGTTGCGGGCTTCGCTGTAGCGGCTGTGGACGATGGTCCAGACGCTGCCTTGTTTTTCGATTCTCACCATGTCATGTTTTCCTGGTTGGGGTGGGTTTACGGGACGGCGGTTTGAGGCTGGGGGGCGCAGTCGGCAGCAGTTGCGCCAGCAACAGCCGCAACAGTTCCTGGGGGTTGGTCTTGAGTGCGTCCAGACGGCCTGCGAGCTGCAGCACCAACGCGCCGATCATCTGGCTGAAGGCCAGTGCCACCCAGGGCCGAACGGTGGCGGCGGACAGCCCGCGCGCGGCAGCCAGTGGCCGCGCAATGCGCTCGAGCACGGTCCACAGCGCGTCGTTGAGCGCTTGGTCAGAGTGTTTGCCCACGCCCAGGCGCTTGATGCCACGGAACGCGTAGAGCCCCAGGTTGACCTCGAACGGGTGCTGGCTGTAGTAGTCCACAAACGCTTCACACGCGGCAGCCACTTGCGCCGCCGATTCGGCAGGTGCTGCCTGCACGGCCGCCGCGACGTGGGCGTCCAGCAAGACCAGCGATTGCCCCAGTAGGGCGGCATAGATGTCCTCCTTGCTGTCGAACAGTGGGTAAATCGCCCCGGTGGTGCAGCCGGCGCGCAGCGAAATGCCGCGCATGGTCGCGCCTTCCAGGCCCTTGTCCATGAACTCCTCGCGCGCGGCTTGCAGCAGAAAGTCGCGCTTGGCGTCTTTCATGGTGGCAGCCCAACTGGGTGCGTTTTGTGTGGGTTTGTTACGCATTAATAACGTCATTATCAAACCAGGCTTTCGTTATGTCAATGCGTGGTTTGTCTTGCCGGTGGGTCGGGTCGCCATGGGACTGCGCAGGGTGTATAAACCAATCCCTTCTGGTCATGCGCCGCCTCTGTGGCGCGCGCTGGCCGGGCTTCAAAATGGTCGCGCTGCTGGCGCCACAACAACGAGGAACACAACCCATGGGCGCGCAGTGGAAAGCAAAAGGCAAGGAATTGGCGGCCAACGCCAGGGGCAAGCTGTTTGGCCGTCTGGCCAAGGACATCATGCTGGCCGCGCGGAATGGCGCCGATCCGGCGTCCAACGCGCGCTTGCGCCTGGTGGTGGAGCAGGCACGCAAGGTGTCCATGCCCAAGGAAACGCTGGAGCGTGCCATCAAGAAAGGCGCAGGCCTCACCGGTGAAGCCGTCAACTTCGAGCACGTGATCTACGAAGGCTATGCACCGCACCGTGTGCCGGTGATGATCGAATGCCTGACCGACAACCTGAACCGCACCGCCCCGGAAATGCGGGTGCTGTTCCGCAAGGGCCAACTGGGTACCTCGGGCTCGGTGTCGTGGGATTTCGACCATGTGGGCCTGATCGAGGCGGAGCC
>CAZAIR010000251.1:0-4599 GCA_964485225.1 uncultured Burkholderiaceae bacterium | reverse complement strand
TGGATGATGGACACCGTGGGCAACAAGGTGGCCAAGAACGAGATCGCCATGATCAAGGTCGTGGCCCCCAACGTCGCCTGCCAGGTCATCGACTGGGCCATCCAAGCCCATGGCGGCGCCGGCGTCAGCGACGTCACACCCCTGGCTGAGTTCTACGGCGGTGCGCGCACGCTGCGGCTGGCCGATGGACCCGATGAGGTGCACCGCGTGACCATCGCCAAGAACGAGTTGGGGCGTTACCTGCCGCAACGGTGACAGGGCGGCATCCGCACAGAATGCCCGCTCAACTTTTTCCGGAGCGCAGGCATGGGACTCTTTGACTCGATCGTGGGTGCAGTGGCCGGTGGCGCCGGCCAAGGCGGCGGTGGCGCTGACTTGGTGGGCGCGCTGCTGCAGCAGGTTGGCGGCGGGCAAGGCCTGCAAGGCTTGGTGCAGCAGTTTTCTGAGGGCGGCCTGGGTGAGGTGGTGCAGAGCTGGGTCAGCACCGGCCAGAACCTGCCCATCTCGGGCGAGCAAATTGCCCAGGTGCTGGGCAACGGCCAGCTCGCCCAACTGGCGCAGCAGTTCGGCCTGAACCCCGACACCGTGGCCAACCAGCTTGCGCAGTTTTTGCCGCAGGTGGTGGACCAGCTGACGCCGAATGGGCAACTGCCCAGCGGCGGCGCCGCCGACTTGATGGGGATGCTGGGTGGCTTGCTGAGGCGCTGAAGGCGCGAAGTGGGCTGACCGGGCCGCGCGCGGCCCGGTCAGCCTTCAACTCAAGCGCTCAGAAGCGGTACGACACGGTGGTGTTCAGCGTCGTCACGCGGCCGTTAGCGCCGTTCTCCAGGCGCGGGCGGGCGACCATGGCGCCCACCGACCAGTCTTTGGCCGGGGCCCAGCGCACACCCACGGCTTGCACCGGCTTGCTCTCTTCAGCGCCGTAAGTTTCAGCCAGCAGCGAGACGGTGGGCGTGGCGGCGTACTCGTAGCCCAGCGACCAGGCCTTGGTGCTGTCGCCGCCCTTGGCGATGCTGATGTCGGTGTTCACGTGCACGGTGTGCTTGTCGGCGAAGGTCTGGGAGTAGGCCAGGCCGACGTCAGTGGCGGCGTAGTCGAAGTTCAGGTTGCGCTTGCGCACACCTTGGATGCCGTAGGTCAGGGCCAGCTTGCCGGCGCCGGGGCCGCCGTCCCACAAGCGGGTTTTGCCCAGCAGGGTCAGGCCGTCGAGCTTGTCGCCTTCGAACTTGATGCGGGTGCCGATCAGGCCGATCTGGGTGCCGTCCAGCACGCCGCAGTCGGCGCGCAGGCCGCCGAAGGTGGCGTGGGTCTTGAAGCCACCGGCTTCGACGTTGGTGCGGCCCAGCAGGCCCTCGCCTTGGCAGGTGCCGCGGTCGAGCACGTCGGCAGAGACGGTGTTCATCGGGCCGTTAGCGTTAGCGAAAGTAACCGACAGAAGGGCGGCAGAAGCAAGCAGAAGGCGTTTCATGACAGCAGGGAGTTGAGTTGCAGGGGTTCCCATGGTGTCGACGCCTGGGCGGCTTGGCGGGCTTTACGCGACCAAGTGCGGGCTGGAGGGTGAGAACGGCGGCTGGCGGGGGTTAACCCGCAGCCGCACCCCACTGCGCTGCGGCCCAGGCGGGGCCAGCGGTGGGAGAAAGCGCAAGAAAGCCCGCCGCAGCGCCTGGGCGCCGGGCGGGTTTCGGTGCGGTGTGAGGGGATGGAGGGGCGTGGCGCCCCGGGCTCAGCGCGTCAGCGCGGCGTCTTGCCCGGCTTTTTGGCGCCGGGCTTGGCCGGTGCGCCCTCGCCGGGCTTGGGTTGGTCGCCCAGCGTGCTCTTCAGCGGGCACACCTTGAAGGCGGGGCACTTGGCGCAGCCAACGGCGATGGCGATGGGGCAGACGGTCATGGAGAGGCTTTCAGCGGGGTTAGCCGTTTTTCGCGTTGTCGATCAGGGCCAGGATGCGTTTGTTGGCGTTGATGGGCACCAGGTCCACGCTGGGGTGGTTGCTGCCAAACACGCGGAACAGTTCGTCGGCAAAGGCGTGGCCGATGTCGGGCACGCCGTCAAAGTCGATCTCGGCGCGCTTGAAGCGCTCCAGGCGTGCGACCACGCGGCGGGCCTGGGCGCGGCTGTCCAACGCCTGGCCGGGGCCGGCCAGTAGGCGCAGGGAGATGACGGTGCGGTCGAAGGCGATGCCGGTGCCGTCCAGGCTCCAGGTGCCCATGACTTGCTCCAGCGTGCGCGTGGTGTCCAGGCTGATGGCGAGGTAGATGCTGGTGCCTTGGCGCGCCAGCGCTTTGCCGGGGCGCCAGCCGCTGGCGTCCCAGGCGCGGCGCTGGAAGGCGGTGCCGTTGGCGTGCAGGTCGAACACATCGGCCAGCTGGCTGCTGAAGAACAGCCCGCGGCCGGTGTGGGCCTGGGGCGCGGTGGTGAGCCGGCCTTTGCTGAGTTCCAGCATGGCCAGCGGCGCGTCGGGGATGTCGTAGGTGCCGCGGATTTTTTCGAACACGCCGCAGCCGTCGTCGCTGACCAGCAGCTGCACATGGCTGGGGGTTTGGCGCAGGCTGACGGTGACGCTGGTGCCGCCGCTGTGGTCGGCGGCGTTGTTCACCAGCTCGGTGAAGGCGTGCTGCACCATGCGCGCCACATGGGCGGGCAGCACGACGTTGGGCGCGAAGTCACGCTGCCAGGGGATGTCTTCTTGCAGGCCGTGCAGCGGGTAGCTGCGCACCACCTGGCGCAGCGCGCCGGGGCCGTAGACGGGGCGGCTGAAACCGCCAGTCCGCACCAGCCAGTGCGCCTCGACCAAGCGGCGCAGCATGGCCTGCACGGCGCGCCGGCTGGCCCCCGTGCGCTCAACGACGTGGTCGGCCAGATGGTGCGAGTGCTCGCGCGCGGCGGCGGTGATCCACTGCGTGAAGTGATCGAAGTCAAGGCGGGGCATGGCCCCAAGCGTAGGGCCGGGCGGGCCCGGCCGGCATCAAGGTTTACGGTAGTTGGGCGGCAGGAGCGCACGGCGCTGGATCGGCCACAGGAGCCGCCGAAAAGGGGCAAGCCCGTAGCCCTCAGCGCGCGGCCTTCACATCCCCCGTGATGTCGCGCACGGCTTGGGTGCGCTTCACGCCGCTGTTGAGCACCTGCTGCGGGATCTTGGCGAAGTCGATCTGCTTCAGGTCCAGCTTCTGAACTTGCCGGTTGGACATGGTGTGGAAGTACAGCACCCGGTTCTTCAGGTCGGCCGCCGTGGTGATCTGCGTGGCGCCGGGGATGTCTTTGGCTTGCTCGGCGCCAGGGGCGAGCGAGCCCAGCGGGATGTTGAAGCTGTCGAGGATGCGGAACGACTCGCCCACGGCGTCTTCGGCCGTGGCCAAAGGCCGGGCCGAGGCGGTGAAGGCCACAGCGCGCACGAAGCGCGATGGGGGCGTGAAGTCGCCCGGCAGGCCCAGCAGGCCCGAGCCCGCACCCAGGGGGGCGAGCGTGGTGCGGTCGATCGTGACCGGCGCTTGCGCACCCTGGCGCAAGCCCAGGTAGTTGCGCAGGTTGGTCACGTGCCAGTCGTAGGTGGGCGAGTTGGTGACCACGCCGAGCACGGCGTCGTGCACCTTCACCTGCCCGCCGTTGATGATCTCGATCACCACCGCAGCGCCGCTGGGGTCGGCCACCTTCCAATGGAAGGGCAAGGCGGCGCCGCCAAAGCGCGGGTCGTCCACATTGACCACCCGCACGCCGTCCAAGGCCGCCCGCACCTCGGCCACGGTTTTGAACGACGACAGCATCCAGCGCATCAGGTCACCCACGCTCAGAGAGCGATTGGCCTGGGCCTTGTCGTAGGGGGCAAAGCTGGCGTAGCCGGGGAAGTAGTACATGCCAACGTAGAGCCCGGCTTCGTTCAAGCCGTCAGGGCCGTAGTCTTGGTCGTAGGCGCGCAGCGAGACGAAGCCGTAGCGGCCGGTCCAGCGCAGGCCGTTGTAGCCCTCGGGGGTTTGGGCCGTGAAAACGTGCGCGCGTGGGAACAGCACCAGGCTGTCGTGCGTGGCGTCGCTGAGCGCCCATTCCACCGTGCGCGACACGACCACGGCCCCATCGGCCGACTTGAGCGAGATGCCGGTGCAGGCCGCAGCGGGCGCGACCGTGACAGCGAAAGCCAGCGCCGCACACAGGGCGCGCAGGGTGAAGTTCATGGGCATAGCGGGCGCTCCTGAGGGGGCTGTGGGTGGACGTCAACGCCAGTATCAAGGCCCTGGCGGCGGGCCTTTGCCGAAGCCGCCCAGAAAGGCGGCGCCAGGCTTCAAAAAGGTCAAGGACTTGGCCGGAAAGTTCCACACCACGGGGTGGGCCGCCAGGAAGCTGGCACCCAGGCGCAGCTGGTCCGCGTGGCCCACGGCACGGTGGTCCTCTGGGCCGCCGGCCTGCACCACGCGCACATCCATGGGCGCAAAACCCACGCCCCCGATGCGCAAGCCCGCCAAGCGCCAGCGCCCGTGTGCCGCCTCATCCTGCCGGCGCAGCAGGCCGCGCCGCTGCAACTGCGCTTGGGTGGCTGCGCTGAAGTAGGCCGTGCCCTCGTCGCCGGTGTCGAAATCGATCAAAAGCGGCGCCGCACCCAGCGTGCCCACC
>CAZAIR010000250.1:0-4609 GCA_964485225.1 uncultured Burkholderiaceae bacterium | reverse complement strand
AGCACGCCCGGCTCGATCTGCGCGATGGCTTGGGTGACGAAGCCTTCGTCCAGCCCCCAGTCGTCCACCAGGTGTTGCACCAGTGCCTGCCGTTCGGCCGGCTCGATGGCGCCGTCCACGGCGGCCAAGCGCAGGGCCAGCGGGGCGATGAGGTCGAACAGCGCCAGGCCCAGGGTGTCGAGCGGGGTGTTCAAGAACTTGGGGATCTCGATCACGCGCTCGCCCTTGGTGTTGCCCAGCCAGCGGTACAGCCCGTAGCAGGCGCCGCCCGAGGCCAGCGCGGCCAGCGCCACCCAACCGATGGGGGTGGCCGCCGCGCCGATGCCCAGCACGCCGGACTTGACGATGGCCGCGCCTGCGCCGGCCGCGCCCAGGATGTCCCACACCTCCCGCGTGCGGTTGATCATGCGCAGCGAGGCGTAGGCGTTCTCGCCAATGGCCAGCTTGGCCTTGAAGCGCAGGGGCTCGGCCACCACGCGCAGGACGCCGGCGAGCGGAGTTCCGGGTTCGGTTGGGTTCACGTGTTGATGGTGGGTTGGCGGTGGCGGCGGGGCAGGATAGAGCGAGGCCGGCGGGCTCACACCCCGCGGCCGCAAAGGCCCTCCGCGTGGCCTGCCGCCGCTTCGATAAGCTGCGGGAGCCCCGCCCCCAACCGAAGCTTCTTCATGCCCGCCACGCTCGACAACTGCCTCGTCGTCGCCATCAGCTCGCGCGCGCTGTTCGATTTCGAGGAAGAGAACCAGCTCTTCGAAGCCAGCGACGACCACGCCTACATGGCCTTGCAGCAGCAGCGGCTGGACGTGCCGGCCAAGCCCGGCGTGGCGTTCTCGCTGGTGAACAAGCTGCTGGCATTCAACCAGCCCGGCCAGGCGCCGCAGGTGGAGGTGGTGGTGCTCAGCCGCAACGACCCCATCAGCGGCCTGCGCGTGTACCGCAGCGCGCAGGCGCTGGGCCTGCCGATCCAGCGCGGCGTGTTCACGCGCGGCCGCAGCCCCTGGCGTTACCTGAAGCCGCTCAACGCCCAGTTGTTCCTGAGTGCCAACGAAAGCGATGTGCGCGAAGCGCTGGCCGTGGGCGTGCCCGCTGCCCGCGTGTACCCCACCAGCGCGCGCGCCAGCAGCGCGCACCCGACCGAGCTGCGCATTGCTTTCGACGGCGACGCCGTGCTGTTCAGCGACGAGGCCGAGCAGGTGTTCCAGCGCGACGGCCTGGCCGCCTTCCAGCAGCACGAGCACAGCCGCAAGCACCAGCCATTGATGCCCGGGCCCTTCAAGCCGCTGCTGGACGCCTTGGTGCGCTTGCAGCAGGTGCGCGACGACCGGGCCCCGATGCGCGTGCGCACCGCCTTGGTGACGGCCCGCAGCGCCCCGGCCCACGAGCGCGCCGTGCGCACCCTGATGAGCTGGCACGTCGAGATCGACGAGGCCATGTTCCTCGGCGGCCTGGCCAAGGGTGAGTTCTTGCGGGAGTTCGAGCCGGACTTCTTCTTCGACGACCAGCTCGGCCACATCACCAGCGCCAGCCAGCACGTGCCTTCAGGCCATGTGGCGGCGGGGGTGAGCAACCCGGTGGGCGACGCCCAAGCTTGAGGCCACCGGCCTGCAAGCTTGGCGCAGGCTTCAACCGGCCTTTTTCTTGCCGCGCTCCATCACCTGCGTGACGATGGTGGGGCTGACAGCGCCGGTCGAAATCGGCTTGCTCGGGCTGCTGTCCTTTTTCGGCTTCTTGGCTTCTTTGTTGCTCTTTTGCTGACCTTTGGCCATGGTGGGCCTCCTTGGTGTGGAACGGGCTGAGGGAGCTGGCAGCGTAAGCGATGGGGCGACGCTTCAGCGCGCCACGTCGGCGCCCCAGCGCACGGGGCCGTACCAAGTGTGTGCGCTGCCGCCGGTGTTGTCGGCGTCGGTCATCAGCGCCACCGAGACCAGGTCGCCCGGCGGCTCGCCGAAGGCCAGCTCGAAATCGCGGGCCAGGTTGCGGCGGTGGTCGCGCCAGCGGCCGAGTTGGCTGCTGCCGCTGTCCAGCACCATCTTGCGCAGGCGGTCGCTGCGTGGGTTGACGATCACCGTCTCGGGTGGCGTGGGTGGGGTCTCCCACACGTACATCAGCGTGGCGTAGGGCGGCTCTTCGCCGGTCAACACCTCGGCCAGTTCGAACAGCGCACGGGTGCGGGCGCTCAGGCGACTGCGGTCACCCTCGAAGCCGAACAGCACGCGCGCCACGGCGTCCTCGCGGCTGGCATCGGCCACGCTGGCCTGCGGCAGCAGGCGGCTCACCCACCAGCTGAAGCTCACCTCGCCCACCTCGGCCGAAGGCACCATCACCCTGCGTCGCCACATGCTGGCCGAGCGCTTGGCCGTCGCCTCGAAAGCGAGGCGACCGTCCTTCATCACCTCGCGGTACTGGCTGGCCGCTTTGCCGGGGATGCCCACATGGCGCCAATCGGGGTGCTCGGGCGAGGGCGGGGCTGTTGGCGCGCTGCTGCAACCGGCCAAGGCCAAAGCCCCAACGCCCAGCAAGCCCGTGCGACGGGTGAAGGCCATGGCTTCGGAAGGCCTCAGGCCAGGTGCACGCGGGCGAACTGGCGCTTGCCCACCTGCAGCACGTAGGTGCCGGCAGGCAGCTTCAGGCCTTTGTCGCTGACGACCACGCCGTCCACGCGCACGCCGCCTTGCTCCACCTTGCGCAGGCCTTCGCTGCTGCTGGGCACCAGGCCGGCGGCTTTGAGCAGCGCGCCCAAGCCCAGGTCGGTGCCCAGGTGCACGTCGGGCATCTCGTCAGGGATGCCGCCGCGCGCGCGGTTTTCAAAGTCAGCCTGCGCGGCATCGGCCGCCGCGGCGCTGTGGAAGCGGGTGGTGATCTCGCGCGCCAGCGCCACCTTGGCGTCCTTGGGGTTGCGCCCGCCTGCCACCTCGGCCTTGAGCCGCTCGATCGCGCTCATCGGCTCGAAGCTCAGCAGCTCGTACCAGCGCCACATCAGCGTGTCGCTGATCGACAGCACCTTGGCGTACATGCTGTTCGCCGGCTCGGTCACAGCGATGTAGTTGTTCTTGCTCTTGGACATCTTCTCGACGCCGTCCAGCCCTTCCAGCAGCGGCATGGTCAAGATGCACTGCGGCTCCTGGCCGAACTCCTGCTGCATCTGGCGCCCCATCAGCAGGTTGAACTTTTGGTCGGTGCCGCCCAGCTCCAGGTCGCTTTTCAACGCCACCGAGTCGTAGCCCTGCATCAGCGGGTACAGGAACTCGTGCAGCGAGATCGGCGTTTGGCTGGCAAAGCGCTTGGTGAAGTCGTCGCGCTCCAGCATGCGCGCCACCGTGGTCTTGGCCGCCAGCTGGATCAGCCCAGCCGCGCCCAGTGGCTCGCTCCACTCGGAGTTGTAGCGAATCTCGGTTCGGGCTGGGTCCAGCACCAAGCTGGCCTGGGCGTAGTAGGTTTCGGCGTTGGCCTTGATCTGCTCGGCCGTCAGCGGCGGGCGGGTGCTGTTGCGGCCGGAGGGGTCGCCGATCATGCTGGTGAAGTCGCCGATCAGGAAGATCACCTGGTGGCCCAGGTCCTGCAGCTGGCGCATCTTGTTCAGCACCACGGTGTGGCCCAGGTGGATGTCGGGCGCGGTCGGATCCAGGCCCAGCTTGATGCGCAGCGGCACACCCGTCGCGACCGAGCGGGCCAGCTTGCGGGTCCACTCGGCCTCGGGCAGCAGCTCTTCCACGCCACGGCGTGTGATGGCCAGCGCCTCCAGGACGGCATCGGTGACGGGGAACTTGGCGTCGTCGGACATGGCGCAGCAGCGTCCGGCGAGGGGCCGAACAAAATTGTTAAGTTGTTGATCCATCGGGGTAAACCGGCACCCCGCGCGAGCAGGAGCCGTTAGAATTCACCCTTCGAGTACGGGGTGTTGCTTCAACACAACCGTCATGGATTTTAAGGCCGCCCCGTGCGGCCCTCGCGTGGAACCGGCCTGGCCGGGATTGCCCCTGCGACAACCCCGGAATTGCCCAGCGTGACCGCCTTCCAACAACGAGTCCGACAGCTGCAGACGGCGTTGAAAAGCGCCGAAACCTTCGCCGCCAAGCACCCCCGCGCGCTGACCGCCACCGTCGTGGGCGCCCTCAGCTGCTTTGCCGTGACGGCTTTCGGCATCGCCCCGCTGGCGCCCGACGCGGCCGAGCTGCCGCGCCGCACCGTGGTCGAGGCCATCGCCACGCCCGACATCGAAGCCCAGCTCGAAGCCCTGGCCACGCACGCCATCGGCCTGACCCGCGCCGAAGCCACCCGCTCCAGCGACACCCCCGACAGCCTGCTGCGCCGCGCCGGCGCCTTCGACGCGGCCGCCGCCGCCTTCCTTCGCACCGACCCGCTGGCCCGCCGCGTGCTGCAGGGCCGCGCCGGCAAGATGGTGCACGTGACGGCCGACGCCTCGGGCAAGGTGCAGCAGATCGTCGCCCGCTTCCCGGCCGAGAAGTCCGAGCAGGCCGGCACGCATTTCACGCGGCTGACCATCGCGCGCGATGGCGAGCGCTTCACGTCCCGCACCGAGACCGCCCCGCTGCAGGCACAGATCGCGCTGGGCAGCGGCAGCATCCGCACCTCGCTGTTCGCCGCGACGGAC
>CAZAIR010000249.1:0-4627 GCA_964485225.1 uncultured Burkholderiaceae bacterium | reverse complement strand
CAGCATGACGGCGCGCAACTCGGCCGTATCGCCTTACCTCTGGATGCTGTGCTTGTTCTCTTTGGTGCCTGCGGTGCTGTTTTGGAACAACAAGCCGATGCTCACGGCATCGATTTTTTGGTTCGGTCTGACTTACTGGGTCTTGTACTGGCGCATCGTGCGCTTCCGTACGCCGGGTTTCATGCGGCAGGCCCGTACGGCGGTGACGCGCTTGGTGGAGGCGCCAGCGCAGCGACAATCCAAGGATGACTGAACCCGTGACCCCCGCCGAAGCCGCCCCTGCGCCGCGCTTCGACACCCTCCCGCTCGACCCCAAACTGCTGCGCGCGGTCGCTGACTCTGGCTACACCGCCATGACGCCCATTCAGGCCAAGGCGATCCCCATCGTGTTGGCGGGCACCGATGTGATGGGGGCGGCCCAAACGGGTACGGGGAAGACGGCAGCGTTCTCCATCCCCTTGCTGCAGCGCATGCTGAAGCACGAGAACAGCAGCATGTCGCCCGCCCGGCACCCGGTGCGGGCGGTGGTGCTGGCGCCTACCCGTGAGTTGGCCGACCAGGTAGCGCAGAACGTGTTGGCCTACGCCAAGCACACCAACTTGCGTGTGGCTTGCGTGTTTGGTGGGGTGGACATCAAGCCCCAAGCAGCGCAGTTGAAGGGCGGGGTGGAGGTGTTGATTGCCACGCCGGGCCGCCTGCTGGACCACATTGAAGCCAAGAACTGCGCGCTGCACCAGGTCGAGTACGTGGTGCTGGACGAGGCCGACCGGATGCTGGACATCGGCTTCTTGCCGGATCTGCAGCGCATCCTGAGCTACCTGCCCAAGACGCGGCAGACCTTGCTGTTCTCGGCCACGTTCTCGAACGAAATCAAGCGCTTGGCCTCCAGCTACCTGCAGAACCCCGAGTTGGTGGAAGTGGCCCGCCCGAACGCCACCGCCACCAACGTGGAGCAACGCTTCTACGCCGTGGGCGACGACAAGAAGCGCGCACTGCTGCTGCAGTTGTGGCGCGAGCGCGGCGCCAAGCAAGCCATCGTGTTCATGAACAGCAAGCTGGGTGCTGCGCGCCTGACGCGCACCCTGGAAAACGCGGGGATCAAGGCCAGTGCCTTGCACGGCGACAAGAGCCAGGACGAGCGCCTCAAAACATTGGCGGCTTTCAAGGCCGGTTCGGTGGACTTGTTGATTGCCACCGACGTGGCCGGCCGAGGCCTGGACATTGCCGAACTGCCGCTGGTTTTCAACTTTGACGTGCCCTTTAACGCCGAAGACTACGTGCACCGCATCGGTCGCACGGGCCGCGCGGGCGCCCTGGGTGTGGCCATCACCTTTGTGTCGCCCAGTGATGCGCGTTTGGTGGCCGACATCGAGAAGCTGATCAAACGCAAGATGGACTTGGAGCCGGTGACGGCTGTGGCGAGTGACAACGACTTGCGGCCCTACCGGCCGCGTCGCGATGCGGCCGACGCCGAGGCGTCGCGAGCAGAGCGATCTGAGCGCAGTGAGCGCCCGGCTCGTGAAGAGCGTCCTGAGCGCAGCCGCAGCAGCTACGCCCCGGCGCCGCGCCGTGCACCGGTGGACCCATTCTTCGACAAGCCTTACGAAGCGGCCCCCAGTGCCGAAGCCCCCAGCTGGGAGCAGGCGGCGAAGACGGCCCGGCCTGCGTCAGGGCCTTCGAAGTACATCAAACCCAAGCGGCAGATGGCGGCACTGTTCGGCCCCAAGGTGGTTGTGGAGCGCCCTGAGGTGCCCCCCGTTCAGACAGTCGAGTCGGCGGCTCAGGCCAGCCAAGAAAACATCGCCGGCTGATCGGCCGGCAAGGTGCAGGGTTGCCGGCGCCAGTCGGCCACTGGGGCGCTGCGCGTCCACTCCTGTGCCGTGGTCACGGCGCAGGTCACGGCCAGTTGTGTGGTCGGTGCCAGGGCTTGAACCAGCGCCTGCAACAGGGCGGCATTGCGATACGGGGTTTCGATCAGCACCTGCGTTTGCTGCAGCTTGCGTGACTGGGCTTCCCACTCCCGCAGGCGCTGTTGGCGCGCAGCCGGATCGGTGGGGGCGTAGCCATGGAAGACAAAGCACTGGCCATTGAGGCCGCTGGCGGCCAAAGCCTGCACGATGGCTGAGCTGCCGGCCAAGCTTTGCACCCCAAAACCGGCCCGGTGGGCTTGTGCCACCAGCGCTGCGCCGGGGTCAGCAACAGCTGGCAGTCCGGCTTCACTGAGCAGGCCCAGCGAATGTCCCGCACGCAGGGGGGCCAGCAGGGCCGACCAGTCGGGCTTGGTGCCGGCGCCGCCGCCTTTTGCGGCGCGTGGCAGCTCGGTGATCTGCAGTTGTTGCAGCGGCACAGGCAGCGGCTGCACGGCGTCAAGGCGCTTCAGGAAGGCGCGGGCGGTTTTGGCGTTCTCTACCGCCCAGTGGCTGAGGCTGGCCGCGGCGCGCAAGGTGCCGCGGGGCAGCAGGTCGTCCAGCGGGGCGTCCGTAGCCAAGCCGAAGTCGAGGGGGGCTGGCACCAAGAGCAATCGTGGCGCGCTCATCGGGCTCACCGGGTTCATCGGGCCAGGGCCATCAAGGGGAAGCCACTGGCGCGCAGCAACTGGCAGGTCGCAATCAGCGGCAAGCCAATGAGGGCGGTTGGGTCGTCGGACTCGATGGCGTCCATCAAACTGATGCCCAGGCCTTCGCTCTTGGCGCTGCCGGCGCAGTCGTAGGGCGCTTCCAGCCGCAGGTAGTGCTCGATTTCGGCGTCGTCCAGGTGGCGCAAGCGCACCCGGATGGGCACGCACACCGTGCGCACAAAGGCTGGCGCCACCACCGCCACGCCCGTTTGGAACACCAGGGACTGGCCCGACATGGCGCGCAACTGCGCCACCGCCGCCGCATGGTGGCCGGGTTTACCGATGGGCTGCCCGTGCAGGTCCGCCACTTGGTCAGAGCCGATCACCCAGGCTTGCGGGTGCTGACGCGCGACCGCTTGGGCCTTGGCCAGGGCCAGGCGCTCGGCCAATGCGGCGGGGGCTTCGCCTGGGTTGGGGGTTTCATCCACCTCGGGCGAGACGGTGCGGAACGGCACGCGCAGCCGCTCCAGCAGCTCGCGCCGGTAGAGGGAAGTGGAGGCCAAGATCAGGTCGTGGGCATCGGCTTGCAACATGGGCGGATTGTTCCATCGCGCTTGCGCCTGCCTACACTGGCGCCATGGCTGCCGAACGCGCTTTCAACCCATTGGCCCTCGATGTGGCCGCTTTTGCCCAAGCTGCGGGCGAGCTGTCTGGCAGCTGGCCGGCCAGCGAACTGCCGCGCTGGGTGCACGACGCCCCGCCGGAGGCCCCCGCCAGCAAGTGGCCCGAGGTGCGCTGGCACTTGCGGGGTCGCACGCGACCTGTGACCGGCGGTGCGGCCGAGATCTGGTTGGACCTGCGCGTGCAAGCGCAGGCGCGGCCCACTTGCCAGCGCTGCTTGCAGCCGGTGGCGGTGGATGTGGAGGTCGATCGCCCATTCCGATTTGTCCGCGATGAAGCCCAGGCGGCCGAGTTGGACGCCGATAGCGAAGAAGACGTGCTGGTTCTGAGCCGGCGCTTCGATGTGCGCGAGTGGGTAGAGGACGAACTGCTGTTGGCGTTGCCGATCGTGCCCATGCATGACACCTGCCCGGAAGCCCTGCCGTTCACGCCCGATCCCGTGGGCGACGAAGCCCTGGAGGCGGCCCCCGAAAAGCCGAACCCCTTTGCGGTTTTGGCGGGCCTCAAGCCGCGCCGGGGCACTGAGACTTGATCGGTCTGCGGGGTTTGCACTAGAATCGCGGGCTTTCCCGGCGTTGCCCCTGTCATGGGGTGTGGCGCCAAGGTAGCAGCAAGGGCGTTGTCTGGCTTCGTGTCGGCTGGCGTTGATGCCCGCTACCGTCTGCCACCCACCCGAATTCGTTTGGAGCCACCATGGCCGTTCAACAAAACAAGAAGTCGCCCTCCAAGCGCGGCATGCACCGCTCGCACAACGCCCTGGTGACCCCTGGCACCGGCATCGAGCCCACCACCGGTGAAGTGCACCTGCGCCACCACATCAGCCCCACCGGTTTCTACCGTGGGCGCAAGGTCTTGAAGACCAAGGCCGACGCCTGATCTTCCTCGGACAAAGGCGACACGCGTTGCGTGTTTCCCTGACCGACTTGCCGAATTGCCAAAGCCCGACGCTGCCCCGCAGCGCCGGGTTTTCGTGTTTGTGCTTCGTGCGTCGCGTGCGCTGAACCGGTTATGCAAACTTTGTCCCGCGTGCGCTTGTCGGTCGACTGCATGGGGGGTGACCACGGCCCCAGCGTCACCTTGCCAGCTTGCCAAGCCTTTTTGGCGCGCCACCCTGACGCCGAGCTGGTCTTGGTCGGCCAGGCTCACGCACTGGAGCCGGCGGTCCACTGGCCACGCACCACGCGGGTGACGGCCACCGAGGTGGTGGCCATGCACGACGCCGTCGAGGTGGCGATGCGCAAGAAGAAAGATTCTTCGATGCGCGTGGCCATCAGCCAACTCAAGGGCGAGCAGCCTGCGGCCGATGTGTGCGTGTCGGCCGGCAACACGGGCGCACTGATGGCCCTGGCGCGCTACCTGCTCAAGACGATGGACGGTATCGACCGACCG